>JACUUF010000249.1 GCA_014859465.1 Methyloprofundus sp. | reverse complement strand
TGCCGATTCTATTAAAACTGAGTGTATTGCTGTGGCTAAGAAAAGCCCGTTAGTGACGTAAAGATATAACCACCAGGCCTGGTGCTTTATTACGAGCATAAAAAAAGCCCCCGCTGGGAGGGCTTTGGTCGCTTAGAAGCGTTGCCTACGAAATAGATATTTCTTGGTATGAAAAGCTAAATCTTAGACCTTAGTCGGTTACACTATCTAGTGAATATACTAACAGGGTGGGCGACTATGAGCAAGAAAATACTAGGTCTAGATTTAGGTACTAATTCAGTTGGCTGGGCTTTGTTTGAAGCGAACGATGATTTAGCCCCTCATAAATTAGTGGACTTAGGGGTACGAATTTTTCAGCGAGCTGTTGAAGACAAAACCCCAACCCCCAAAAACCAAGCACGCCGAAATGCAAGAATGGCACGGCGTATTTTGCAACGTCGTGCTAGACGTAAACAACGTATGCAAAACTTCTTAATTGCCCACGACCTGCTCCCCTCTATACTGTCAGATACAACCCAACCTGAGATGATTTTAACCGGCACTCGCGACTTGCCTGGATTGGGTGATCCCTACGAACTGAGAGCGAAAGCACTTGACTATGAATTAAAGCCCTATGAACTAGGTAGAGTATTATTGCACCTAGTCCAGCGGCGTGGTTTTCAGAGTAACCGTAAAACATTGTTAGGTGATATGGCCGATGATCCGGATGTTGTAAGTATTCTTAGCGAAGAAAATGAAGACTTAACATCTGAAGAAACGGCCTTCAAAAAAGATATAGCTCAGTTGAGAGACGAAATAAAAAAATCCGGTGCAAGGACACTTGGCGAATATCTTCATCAATTACCGCAAGGCCAAGTTAAGCGTAATCGCTCAACAGAAGGCGGCAATCTAAGAACCGATAGAACTATGTACAAAGATGAATTTTGGCAAATTATTGAAGCGCAAAAAGCATTTCATCCGGTACTTGAAGAAATTGATCTAGCCTTGTTCGAAATTATTTTTTTCCAACGACCATTAAAGCTAAAAAAGGATAGAGTAGGTAAATGTTCGCTTGAACCAACTAAGCATCGCGCGAAAAAGGCCTGGCAAACCTATCAAAGGTTTAGATATTTACAAGATATAAACAGCTTAAAACTGTTTAATAGCTATACCACCGAATGGCGATCTCTAAACACGGAAGATCGTACCAAGCTAATTGAACTGTTTGAACAAGATAAAAGACCAACACTCACCAAAATTAAAAAAGTTTTGGGTTTAAGTAAAAATGATTTACTTAATTTTGAAACTGGAAATAAGAACTTTAAGGGCAATACGACTGGTATTGCAATTCGAGAAGTTTATCCCGGGTGGGATGATTTAATCCAAGACCAACAAAATAAACTCGAAGAAGACTTAATTTCATTTGTCAGTAAAAAAGCCCTAAAAAAACGTCTAGAAACCCATTGGGGTTTAGATACTGAAACCGCCATTAATCTTTGTGTAACAGAGCTAGAGCCTGAGCATTCAGATTTATCCTTAAAAGCGATTAACAAGCTTTTACCTTACCTTGAACAAGGTCAGGTTTATTCCGATGCCAGAGTAAGTGCTAATTATGGATATGAGGTGACGAAGCACGAGCCACAAAACAAGCTCAGTGCGCCGCCAGAAATCCCCAACCCAATCGTTATGAAAGGCCTACATGAAGTTAAACGAGTCGTGAATGCAATTATTAAGCAATACGGTAAGCCCGATGCAATTCGGCTAGAAATGGCGCGCGATTTAGAAATGAACACAAAACGCTATAAAGCCTTTGTCAGCCAGCAAAATAAAAACCAATCAGACAATCAAGAGGCTCAAGATCAATTTGAATCTATCGCCGCCGCGAATCGACACTTAGGCTTATCAAAATATCCGTCACACACGGATAAGCTTAAATATCGTTTATGGAAGGAGCAACAAAAACTTTGTGCCTACAGCCATAAACCTATTAGCTTGACTGAGCTATTTACCGGTGCGGTCGAGATCGATCATATCTTGCCATACTCGCTCACTTTAAATGATTCTTACATGAACAAAGTGGTGTGTTTTGCAAAAGAAAACCAAGTTAAAGGTCAGCGCACACCTAAGGAGGCCTTTGAAAGCGATACTGCAAAATGGGAGCAAATTGAACAAGGCATCGCTCGTTGGTATAGCAAGGGGTTAATGACCAAGCGTGATGCATTTTATAAAACCAGTGACGACCTGGATAAAGACTTTATTGGCAGTCAGTTGACCGACACTCGATATATCAGTCGCGAAGCACTGCATTACCTGCAAACCTTAGGTGTAGATGTTTCAACCATTAAAGGCCAAGTTACCTCGTGGTTGCGACATATATGGGGCATGAATAGCCTAATTGATGATGCAAAAACGGAAAAAGACCGAGGTGATCACCGACATCACGCGATTGATGCGGCGGTGGTGGCCTGTGCAGATCGTAAGCTTTACAACACGATTGTGCGTGTCGCAAAAGACCTAGAAAAACGACCGGGTACATTAAATATAAAAGACATTCATATTGATCCAGTATTTGATGATTTTCGCCATCAAATTGAATCCAGATTGCAAGAAATTGTGATTGCACATGCCCCTGTTAAAAAAATAACAGGCGCATTGCATGAAGATACGGGTTTAGGTTTTATCGAAGGCGTGGGCGCGGTATATCGCAAAAAGCTAGATGAAAGCTTAACCGCTAAAAGTGCAGAAAATATTTTAGACCCAGTAGTAAAGTCTTTAGTAAAAGCCCACCTGGAAAAGCATGGCAACAAGCCAAAAGTCGCGTTTTCAAAAGCCAATTCGCTTTACCACAAAGATGGAAAAACACCGATTAAGCGTGTACGAATTTTGCAGTCAAAAGCCTCGCTAAAAGATTTAGAGCAAACCAAATTAGGGATAAAAAATAAAAACGGTGACATATTTAAGTGGATGACGTTGGGCAATACGCACCATGTTGAAATTTTTCGGCATAAAGAAACTGGAAAGTTTAAAGCTGAATTTGTGACCGCTTTGGAAGCCACCCAAAGAGCGGTGCAACACAAGCAACCCGTGGTGAAAAGTTACTTGAATGATCAACATGAGTTTTGTTTTGCTTTGCATAAAAATGATTTAGTAAGGGCCAAAAACGGTAGTGAGTATGAGATATATCGAGTGCAGAAGACCGATTCAACTTCTAATAGATTAATGCTAAGGAAGCATACCGCATCCAGGTTGGACAATAAGACTGATGAGATTTTTAAATCGATTACCGCGTTAATGGGAGAGTATGAAATGCAGAAAATTCAAGTGAATGCCATCGGAATTATGGCTCATGATCAAACGCACCCTTGAAATTAGCCACCCAAGCTACCTAAAAAGCCATCAAGCCCAGTTGGTGATCGAGCAAGATCATCAGCAAGTGGGGCAGGTCGCGTTTGAAGACCTTGGCGTTTTAATTCTGGCACACCCGCAAATCACCCTTACGCAAGCGGTTCTAGAAGCCTGTGCGCAGGTTAATTGCGTAATTGTCCATTGCGACCATCGTCATATACCAATCAGCTTAACCCTGCCTTTGGCAAGCCATAGCTTGCACAGCAAAATAATCCAGCAGCAAATACAAATCACACCAGTAAGGCGCAAACAACTTTGGCAACAAATTGTTCGCGAAAAAATAATCCAACAAGCGCAAACCCTACAAAATTTAAATATAAATACTCAAGTTTTAACGCGGTTGGTTGGTCAGGTACAATCCGGCGATAAAACCAATATAGAAGCGCAAGCCGCCCAAAAATATTGGAAGTTATTGCTTGGTCAAGACTTTAGGCGCGACCCTGACCTAGACGGTGTAAATAGCCTGTTAAATTATGGTTACGCCATTATTCGAGCAACCATAGCCAGAGCCTTGGTGGGAACGGGTTTTCATCCAGCAATTGGTTTAAATCATACTAACCAATACAACGCCTACTGTTTGGCCGATGATGTAATGGAGCCTTTTCGGCCTTGGGTTGATCAACAAGTTGTTTGTTTTGAGTCTGACCAAATTAACCAGCAAAGCAAAGCGGCACTACTTAATCAATTAAACCAAACAGTGGTTTTTCAACAGAAGTCTCAGCCTTTTTTAGTTGCTCTAAGTTTATTTGTTGCGCAATTAAAATCCGCTTATACCGACAACGAAGTTGTATTAACTTTTCCACGGAGGGGTTAGTTATGATTTTTGGAGGGCAGAATACCATGTGGATAATTGTATTATTTGACTTGCCAACAGACAGTGAAAAGGCGCGAAAAGATTACACAAGATTTAGAAAACATCTGTTAGAAAATGGCTTTACCATGATGCAATACAGCGTTTATATGCGCCATTGCGCGAGTGATGAAAATGCACAAATGCATGTTCAGCGTGTACGTGCTATTCTGCCACCAGACGGTGAGGTTAGAATTGTTAAAATAACGGATAAACAATTTGGACGAATTGAAGTATTTTATGGAAAAAAACGCATTGAAACAGAAAAAGCCCCAGAGCAACTTGTGTTTTTCTGAGGCGAATAGGTTAAAACTTCCTTCAATATCAATTGCTTATCAGTGCGCTAGTGTAACCGACTAAGGTCTAAGCGCAATTCACAAC
>JACUUF010000248.1 GCA_014859465.1 Methyloprofundus sp. | reverse complement strand
CCAGGGATGAGCTGAACTCGATGAAAATGCGTGTTTCTGGATGGGCACTAGCTAATGCTGAGTAGTCTTTATTCTGGCCATGTCCTAACCGTTGAATATTCCAGCTGGCAATAACTAAACCTTCGTCATCTTGCGCTAAAGCTATGGAAGAAACAGGAAAAGCCAGTGCCGCCAGTACGCAAATAGCGCACAGGCCACTGATTAGCCAGCGACCAGAAAGAAAAGCTCTCAAAGAGTAGAATCCTATAGTTAGAAATGATCAAGGCTTGGTAGAAGCCCTTAGCTTTAATGCTGTTGGAATGAAATATATAGACTGTTGGTGTCACTTAGTGTCGCCAACCACCAAAAAATCGAAGCTTATCAGTCTGGATGCGTACTTGTACTGCTAATTTAAGTTTAAACAAAATTAGCCACTATTGAAGTTTATTAGGCATTTACTTTAAATGATGGGATGGTAGCGAATTTATACTGATAGTGCCAATGTAATGCCCGAATAGCTACGGGGTAGAGAGTACTCGGGCATCTCAAGTCAACAATATAAAATAAATCCAATAAAAGCATTTAATAAATAGCTTGTATTCCTTGTTCAAGGTTAAGTATTTTTTCTGTTTTCGCCAGAAACAACTCTAGCATCAGGGTCAAAATAGTCATTAGAAGTGCGATCACCAGTGCCAGGCTCAGTCAATTTCAATTCAATTATTTTATTGCGTCGCGTTGGTTTGTTTGATGCATTATGCGTGGTCTGAGTTATAGCTCCGCATTTCTTACATTTCCAATATGCAATAAAATTAGCTTTCTTTACATTGGATTTAACCCTTTTATCTTGGCTTCCGTCTTTGTTTCTATATTCCCAAACCCAGTTGCTAATTTTGCTCTCTTTAATTTTGTTTGAATGTGATCCACACCATGCGCAATAAATGTGATGTTTAAACCTCCTGTTAAATAAAAATAATAAAGCAGATAAAATAACAAGAATGCTAGCAGAAGGGGTGTCGCCCGCAATAGAGGCTGCAAAAGCTAAAAAGAGCAAATAAAAGCATGATGCAGTAATTATGCTCGTTAGAAGTCGTTTAAAAAATCCAGCGTTAGGGTTCATGGGTTTACCTTTTTATTTCAATGTTAATGCCGCAGGCGATAAGTGAGTCATTAATTGCAATCTCTTGATTTGCGCTTCTATCGAAGGATGTAACAAAAAAATCATCTACATCCAGTAGCAAGTCAAGCAGTTCATTAGGGCTGGTGTTTTTGAAATATATTATAGATAGCACTATATAATCTTTTTTTATTTTACAAGGATCTGAAGGTTCGGCGCAAGCTAAAGATCGTCTGAAAACATCAATGCTATCTGAATCTAAAATTGAATCTATCTTTTTTGATAGTGATGTTATAGAGCTGTCTGTCTTTTCATCTAAAAGAAGCAAGTGTAAAGCGTATATTGCTGCAGCAGCATCGCCAGTGGTTTTTATATTGTATCTTTTCAATATTCGAGATAAAATATATCTGTTTCTAATGTGGCTGATGACAGATAATGTAATGCGAAATGGCAATGTAATTAGCTTGTAAGCTGAGGTGGCAAGATAAACAAAAGCCCTGGTCAATGTGCGAAATAGAAATAGAGTTACAAGAAAAAAACCATAAATAAGCTGGTAATTTGCCGCTTCTTTACCTCTAATGTGAATGCCTGCCAACTTAAATGAAGATTTGTTTGGTTTGATCCAATTGAATGAGCCGAATCTATTTGCAGTGGACACTGACATGCCTGTCTTAGATAAATTAAGTTTTGTAGCACCTTTTCCATACCTTCCCTTAATAAAAAAGCGGTTATTTTGAAAGCCAAGATTTGTGCCTTTTGCAATGCGCTTACTAACCCTTAAACCATGTGCTGAGTTTAATGATACGTTAACCCCCTTGGCCTTAATCTGCTTTCTTAGTGCAATGCCACCTGTTCTGCTAACTCTTATGCTATCTCCTCTGTGCTCTATACGTTTTATTCTGCCGTTTTTATCTTTTTTTAAAAAACCCATGTATTCGCCTCATTTGTTGTAGTGGCGGTGGAATTATAAATAGTATTTTATAAAATCGTTCTTTTTGGTTTGCACGTATACATCGCTTAAGTAAAATCTTCCGCTACCAACAAGCCATATAAGCTTATCAAACTCATACGGTACAATTTTATTGGCATTGCAGTAAGCAGTTATATCTTTGAAAACTTTGTAATCTGACTTGCCGTCAGTAATGCCAGCAGCTCTACATATGTCATTAAGATGCGTGTCGGGTTTTACAAATTTTTCATACCCATTCTCCTTCAGAAAGTCACATGCTAGAGCAAATCCGAATCCAAACAATTCCTCTTTGAGCAACAATGGCAGAGAGATCAGGGTATTTTCATCTCTATAGAAGTGATGAATGAAATCATTGAATCCCTCTATTCCATCGAACTGGTTTATAAATTTTGCTGATGAAATGCTTGCTTTAGCAAAAACAACCCAGTGACTTTTTACATTTTCAGGGCGAATAACGCCTGCCGTTTTGATTTTATTATCTTCAATGGCAATTAAAATATCACGATAGTCACTATAGTTACAAGCTACCTCCTTCGGATCAAAATTAAAGAAAACCTTGGATAGGCGCTCAATTTCCCCGATGCTGTTTGGCATACCTTGCCTGTTTTTTGAATGATGTAACATTGACTTGTAAATATCTGTTATGGTGTTTTTTTTAAGGCTCTTCCATTGGTTTATTTGCATGTCAATTAGTTTATCGTCAACGTCATCGAAGCTTAAAAGGTAGCTTCTTGCCTTTTCAATAATGCACATCTGTAAGCCCCATAAATGAATGCTGTTTATAATTTGTCATGTGTTGTATAATGATGTATCAGATTATTCAGGTGTTTTTTTGGTTGTTCTCTATCTATCGTAGATTACACCATAATTTAATATTTTGCCAGTAAGTTGTGAATATTTTATGCCAGCTAAAATAAATCGCACATATGGATGCATTCATAAGTAATATATAGTGCATCGTTCATAAAAACCAGAAAGGCTTATCTATCACTTTCATATGCAGTTCATTTCAGTTTCACACAGTTGTTAGAAATGTTAGTCTCGATCAAGGCTGCGACCATCAATGTCGCCTGGTGGGTATAGAGTGATTAAAAACAGGAGAGAGTTATGGCTGAACACAAGGACATGCTGCTGAGACAACTGACGCTTTTGCAGTTAATCCCTCGTATGCCGGGGCGCATTGCGACGACGGTGCTGCGCGACAAGTTAGCTGAGCGAGGCTTTGAAGTTGACTTGCGGACGCTGCAAAGAGATTTAAAGAACAAACTTTCACTGGTGTTTCCACTGATCTGTCACGAGGAGGAGCGGCCTTTTCGCTGGAGCTTTGATGCTGATGCCCAGCTCAATTTGCCTTCAATAGACACGCCCCGCGCACTTGCCCTTTATATGGCGGAAGAGCATTTAAAAGATGTGCTGCCGCAAACGGTACTGGACCAACTCAATCCTGACTTCAATGCTGCACGCAACCATCTGGCTGGTCTTAAATACAATGAACTGAGCCACTGGTCAGAAGTGGTTCGTGCGGTGCCAACAGCCCGTCTGCTTAAACCAGCTGAAATTAAAAGAGAGGTCTGGGCAAGTGTCAGTGAGTCGCTGTTAAAGCATCAGCAGTTGAAAATCGTTTATCTCAGCCGCTCTAAAAACCGAGTCAAGTCGATGATCCTGCATCCAGCTGGCCTTATCGCAAGGGACACCGTTAGCTACCTGGTCGCAAAAGTTAATGACTACGATGATTTCAGGCAGTTTGCCCTGCATCGTATTCAAGAGTGCGAACTACTGGAGAAGCCTGCAAGACAACCTAATGAATTTTGCATTGATACCTTTATTGATAGCCCCAGCTTTACACGCAGCCAAGACGTTAGAAAGGTCAAACTCATCGCTGACATTCACCCACAAGTGGCTTGGAAGTTGGCAGAGACACCCATAAGCACCAGTCAAAAAATCAAGTCAATTGATCAACCACAAAATTGGTTCCAAATAGAAGCCAAGGTTTACCCTGATCAAGAAACCTTCTGGTGGATTGTTTCGCTGGGACACAGGATTCGTGTTCACCAGCCCCTTGCTTGGGTGGATGAAATCAAGGCCAGTCTAAAAGAAACACAGGCGCTTTATGTTTGATCTGTTCGCCCCGATTTTGGAGAAGAAAATTACGCAGGGCGAGATCACTCGGCATGTGATCTTGGTTTTTTCCTGGTCTGCACCCCAGAGTGTGACCAGAGGTTGCTATGCCATGCTCAACACCAGCCCTCTGATACGCCGACTACCAACTGAATGCCATTTTATTAGTAGCAGCAAGGGTATACAAAAAGCTCAACAGCAACTGATCGATCAAGGCTTACTGTTGCAAATGACTAAGGCTCTTGATGCCGCTCCAATTCAGTTTGGTTTTGATCAACTACACCCTCTACTGGATGCACAGGGACAAGCCTTAACGCATCTACGAACACCTGAAGCACAAGAGCAGGCTGGAACTTTTATTGTTGAGCTGATTCGAGAACTTGCTAGTGCCCATCCAGAAACTAATAAACAACTGATTTTCGGGTAATATTTTTGA
>JACUUF010000247.1 GCA_014859465.1 Methyloprofundus sp. | reverse complement strand
GCCTTTAAAGTAAATGGGGTAGTTTGGTTAGGTGGGTTTAATTGACGCTTACTTTATTTCTAAGCTCTCGTTTAATGACTTGAAATTGCTCGCCATGTAAATGCATAGGATGCGGCATTGCCATTCCGCCCATTCCGCCATGAAAACCATTATCAAATTCCATGACCTGCAAGGTATTCACAGGAATAATTTCATCCTCTCTAATGTCATTCATTTTATAAGAACGGCCATTTAACAAGGCAGACATATGCCGCATAGACAAAGTAATTCGCCTTGGTGATTCTGGGTTAACAGCATCAGATAAGCGTAAAGGCGTTATTTTGCTTAGTCGTTTGGGTAAAACCTCATGGCGAGATACCTCTTGACTAATCCGCACCTTAAATACAGGAAAGTCCTTACCGGCATGTGCCTGCCCTCCTCCCATGCCCCGCATTCCTCCCATACCGCCAGAGGAAAACTCCAAACTACGCAGGGTCAATTGAGTACCAACTTTTTTATTACTAAAATCAACCCATATTTCTCTACGTTCTGCGGGCGCTAAGGTTAAATAAGGTAGTGTTTCGGCCTGCTCCAAAAGCCCACCATCGGTAGCAATAACTTTAATCGGCGTACCATCATCCCAAGCCAATTTATAAATGCGCGAGTTAGAGCCATTTAATAAACGCATGCGATAAGCACGCGTTGCAACCGGCAATTCAAATTCAGGTGTACCATTAACCAGAATTTGCTCTCCTAAAAACCCATGCATGCGCTGCATCATGCCAACATTGTAATTAAGCTGATTTTGTTGATCAAAAGTACGATCTTGAATAACCAATGGCACATCAAATTCACCACTCGGCAATTTCAGTGCCTGCTCCTCATCATCACTGACAATAAAAAAGCCTGCTAAGCCTGAGTAAACATGTCTAGCGGTTAAACTATGCGTATGCGCATGGTACCAATAGGTTCCCGCTCTATTGAGTATTTCAAATTCATAAACAAAGGTTTCGCCATTATCGATAGCATACATGGGATTACCATCCATTTTCGAGGGTACATGCAACCCATGCCAATGCAATATCGTTGCCGAAGGTAAATCGTTTTTTAGATAAATACGAACTTTTTGACCTTTATGTAAACGGATAGTGGGCGCAAGATAGCTTTTGTCATCATTACTAATAACGCTTTTATCACCCTTTAATACTTTTCCTGTTACTTTCCAGACACGCGTTTCTGGGCCTTGAAAAAGTGATATATCCTTAACCTCGCCTTGCAGACTAATCTCGACATCTGGATTAAAATCAGGTGATGCCTGACTAGCAAGCTTCATCATTTGAGCATTGAGCAGACTAGGAAATACAGCTAATGCAGCGGCACTAACGCCTGCAAGTTTTAATAGTTTACGGCGTTGAATATTGACTTCATTTTTCATAGTAGACTCCTAGCTAAGAAAATTAATATAAGCCTTTTATAATATACTTATTATGTTTTGTAAAGTTATTAACCCTTTTATTAAATAACCTACTGTTTTAGTATTAAATATTTCTAAAACTCTGCCGATAACTAGTTGGTATACATAAAAGGTTTAAAGCTATGATTGAAATCCCCTATATTTATATCCCTGTCGTCAGCCCCATCACCAAGCCAGCCAAAGTAATACGCTATGCCAATATCACTGATGATGAAGAAGAACAACAGCCCGAAGCCAATACTGAAAGGCGTAAACGACCTACGCGTCGAACATCTAAGCGTAAGCATCAAGTGGTGAATCGTCGCGTATCTTCAGATCGGCGCAAAGCCTTTTTCAGCGAAAAAGCCTAACGCTTAACCGCTTAATAAGCCGCGATAAATAAGTGCATTACACTGTCAGATGTACTTATTTATTTCGTCTTGTCATAATTCTTAACAACATAGCATGTTAAACTCTTCCGTCAGGTCTGATGTGATCCCACAAAGATTACGTTGAACGCCGTATAAACACGCATAATCTCTAGTCTTTTAAAGCTCTGACTGCAAAATAACGTTAATTTATAGGCACATAATGGACTCTATTTCAACTTAACCCACGTAAATTCAAATGACAGCACACCCTTTATACTTTGAGTTGCCCGAACATATCGCGGCGGAAAAATTCTTAAGCAAGTTAAGTAAAAAGATTAACTTTCAAATAGTCTCAGAACAATACGCAATCAAAACCTTTTACGATAGCTTTGACTGGCGTCTTTACACTGCGAATATACTTTGTGAGTTAAATCAATCTAAAACAGCATCACATATCAGCTTAATAGATAGAAATAGCGGTGAATGTCTTGCCCTAGAAAGCCAACAAGATGTTCCTAGCTTTAGCCATCAATTTCAAGAAGGTCGATTAAAAACTAAACTGGATCCCTTATTAGATATGCGTGCCTTATTGCCTCTCTGTCAATTACCGCATCAAGTTTACCAAATCAATGTTTTAAATAAAGACCAAAAAACCATAGTCCGTATTAAGCTTGAAAAATATGAGGGTCTAGGTAGTCGCATTAGTTTGCAGCCGCTAAAAGGCTATGAAAAAGCAATGGATCGAGTCAGCGTACTATTAGAAAAATCGTTAGCATTAGCCCCGACACAAAGCTCTATCCTGAATAGCGCACTCAAACTGCAAGGACGTAAAGCAAAAGACTATAGCTCTAAATTAGCAATACAACTTGACCCAGAACTACGTGCAGACCATGCCAGTAAAATCATTTATCGCGATTTACTCAAAGCAATAAAAACCAATGAAGCCGGCACAATTGCGGATACTGATACTGAATTTTTACATGACTACCGCGTTGCAGTCAGACGTACACGCGCTGGATTAAGCCAAATTAAGCATGTATTTCCAGATAAGGTTGTTGCTAAACATGCCAGCTTTTTTGCTTGGCTTGGACAAATTACTGGCGCCACACGTGATTTAGATGTTTATCTTCTGAACTATAAACAATATAAAGCCGCCTTACCTGAATCTTTGCAAGATGCTTTAGTTCCCCTCTATACTTTTCTTAAACAAAAGCAAAAACAAGCGCAAACTGAATTAGCCAATCAGCTCAAAAGTCCCAATTACATTAAACAGCTACTTGCCTGGGAACAATACTTAAAAGCGCCTTTACCTAAAAAAGGCTGTAGTAGTGCAGCAAATTTAAGCATCAAAGCATTAGCTGACCAACGCATTTGGAAAGTGTATAAACGTCTGATTAAACAAGCTGAAGCAATTACCGAACACTCCCCGGCTGAAGCATTGCATGAGCTAAGAAAAACCTGTAAAAAGTTACGCTATTTAATGGAATTTTTTCAAAGCCTTTACCCAGCAGATGAGGTCAAAGAGCTTATTAAAGCCTTAAAAGGATTTCAATCGGTATTAGGTGATTTTCAGGACTATGAAGTGCAAGAAAACAGCTTAAAGAGGTTTAGCGAAGAAATGATGACCAATAAAGTTGAAGCGAATACCTTTTTAGCCATGGGTGTTTTAGTGCAATATTTAGACACCATGCGCAATGCAGCTCGTCATGATTTCAGCACACAGTATGCACTTTTTAAGCAGGAGCAAAATAGAATTGCCTTTAAATCTTTGTTCGCACCTCAAGCCGAGGTAAAAAAATCATGAAAATTATTGCAACCTATAATATTAAAGGCGGAGTAGGCAAAACCTCCACCGCTGTCAACCTAGCTTACCTTGCTGCGCAAAGTGGCTATCGAACTCTAGTTTGGGATTTGGACCCACAAGGCGCCAGCAGTTATTATTTTAGAGTGAAACCTAAAATAAAAGGCGGCAGTAAAGAGCTTATTGCTGGCGAGCGTGAATTAGACGGCCTTATTAAAGCGACTGATTTTGAAAACCTTGACTTATTACCCGCTGATTTTTCTTTTAGAAATTTAGACTTAGTCCTTGATGCGCGTAAAAAACCTACTCAGCGACTTAAGAAATTACTGCAACCGCTTAGCGATTCTTACGATTTTATTTTTCTCGATTGTCCGCCTAATATTTCCCTTTTATCGGAAGCTATTTTTGAATCATCGAACATCTTATTATCACCGATTATTCCAACCACTTTATCACTCCGCACTTTAGAGCAATTAAAGAAGTTTATAAAAGAAAGTAAGCTCAAGGAGCTACAGGTGATTCCTTTTTTCTCTATGGCTGATCGCCGTAAAAATATGCATAAAGAAATCATGGAAACCTTATCGGAAAAACATCCTGACATCCTACAAACAGCCATCCCTTATGCGAGTGATATTGAGCGCATGGGCTTGGAACGCATGCCTTTAGCTGGATATACCAATAAAAGTCGATCTACCGAAGCCTACCAAGCATTATGGCAAGAAATATTGGCGGCGATCAATTAAAGTAGCTTCAAATTTTTAGGTGCGAATTCATTCGCGCCTAGCGAATAAAATTTGCTTACCTGCTAATATTAATCGTTGCATAAGTTACGCCAGGAACTTTTAGAACAACTCATATTATTATGTAAATCGCTGTCGTAATCTTGTCATAATTAAAAGCTATAGTGAGTTATTAACTTGAACTTAATTTTTTATCAATTAATAACCCTTGCAGGATTTGCATTCACACAAACCAAATCTTCATAAATACTGCATCTAGGAAAAATGGTAGTGGGTGAAATCTGTGATTTTCAATATAATTGAAGTTACGACATT
>JACUUF010000042.1 GCA_014859465.1 Methyloprofundus sp. | reverse complement strand
GCGTAATTTTGAGCCACCCAAAAAATAAATTGCCGCTAAAAAGCAGCTATAAGCTGCTTTTTTTATACCTAAAAATAAACCATCAAGCCCCTCCCTCTAAAAACCTCAAACATGCTTCACAGCTCATAAGCTCTCGAGGCGCAGACATTCAATTTAGATTGTAAAAACTAGGCCAAAGCTCTGAACTCTATTGCGCTCAAGTTATTTCATTCTCACTCCCTCAAGCAAAAGTCAGACCTGCCAAAATAGCCATCAAATTGCGCAACAATATAAGCTTTAACTCGACGTAATAAGGTATAATTGACGGTTTTTACAATAAAAATAATAATATTTCACTAGGGGTCTTTAGGTATGTGTTGGAGTGGGGAAGCATCAGGGGTTTTAGCAACCGTTGGACTGGCAACAGCAACTTATGTTGCACTAAAAGGGGAATCTAAGGAATTATGGATTCCGTTAACATATTTTGCATTAATGGAGCTATTACAAGCGGTGACTTACGTTTATATAGATGACTGTAGTTCCCCGCAAAATCAGATTCTTACGCTGTTTGGCTATGTCCATATTGCCTTCCAACCGTTCTTTGTCAATATGGTGGCAATGTATTTCATTCCCGAGAGCGTCAAATTAAAAATCAGAACGACCGTTTATACCTTATGCGCTGTTGCTGCCTTAGCTATGATCGTAAAAATGTTCCCATTCGCATGGGCTGGCTTATGTAATATCGGCCAAGAAGGTTTCTGTGGTGAACAAATTTGCTCCGTTTCTGGCGCATGGCATATTGCTTGGCAAATGCCACTCAATGGCATTATGTCCGCGCCGGTTTCTTGGCTACCTGGCTTTGAATGGGGGTTACATGGCTTTATCTATATTTTAATCGCCTTTTATCTCCCGCTTATATATGGTTCATGGCGCTTTGTTGGCTTCCATTATTTAGTCGGCCCAATGATTGCCGATTTAACAACGGAAGACCCGAATGAATTTTCAGCGGTTTGGTGCTTATTTTCTATTGCTTTATGCGTTTCGGTGATTAAGTCGCCGATTAGAAAATATTTACATGTTAAAAAATGGCCTTACTATCAACGTACGGTCAGTGATGCTTTGTAGCTTTGGGTAAGCGTGATACAGCAAAGCGATTAGTTAAATAGTTAATAGCTTTATAGGCTGAGTAAGGCAAAGTGATTTAAGTAGTCGCTGGGCAATACTCAGCCTTTCGTTTTTATAATAATAACAATTTATTTGAGGTTTAATATGTGTTGGAGTGGAGAAGCATCCGCAGTTTTAGCAACAATTGGCCTGGGAACAGCCGTCTATGTTGCCTCTAAAAGAGAATCCAAAGAACTTTGGATTCCATTAACTTTTTTTGCGTTAATGGAACTATTACAAGCCGCGACTTATGTTTATATTGATGAATGTAACTCGCCTACCAATCAGGTACTCACGCTCTTTGGTTATCTGCATATTGCGTTTCAACCCTTTTTTATCAATATGGTCGCAATGTACTTTATCCCTGAAAGCGTTAAGCTAAAAATCAGAACGACGGTATATACTCTGTGTGCAGTTGCCGCATTAGCCATGATCGTTAAAATGATGCCATTCGCATGGGCAGGACTTTGTGTTATTGGCACTGAGGCGGTTTGCGGCACACAAGTATGCTCAACCTCTGGCGCATGGCATATCGCTTGGCAATTGCCATTAAATGACATTATGTCTCCTCCCGTCTCATGGTTACCTGGGTTTGAAGGTGGCTTACATGGCTTTGTCTATCTTTGGATAGGCTTTTACATGCCATTTCTTTATGGCTCATATCGCTTTGTTCTATTTCATCTTTTGGTTGGTCCGGTACTTTCTGATGCATTAACAGATGACCCAAATGAATTTGCTGCGGTCTGGTGTTTGTTTTCTATTGCCTTATGCGTGTCGATTATTAAATCACCTATTCGGCAGTATTTACATGTTAAAAAATGGCCTTTTTATCAGCGCACCATTGCTGATTCTTTATAACAACAAACGAAACTAGCGCCAAACCTGAACGGTATTTTTCCCGAAAACCTACCGTTCAGGTTCTATTTGTGTGTCAAATGACCTATTGCGCTTTATTTTCAATATGTTAAAGTTTCAAAAATTTCTTTATTAGCCGCTATACTCTTTTATGTTTCTTTTATCTCGCAAGCTTCAATTAATCGCCGCTACGGCATTAAGCCTATGTGCGCTACTCGCTAATGCGGATACACTTTCGCAAGCCATAAACACAGAGGCTGCAATCCACACGGACGCAGTTAAATCACAGTCTAAAATTGATGCCTTAGATGACCACACGCGCAAGATGTTAGAGCAGTATCGCTCGGCAACCCGGCAAACAAAGACTCTGCTCACTTATAATGCCTATTTAAAAGAACTCTTAAATTCTCAGGAAGCAGAAAAAAACGCCTTAGAGCAACAATTGCAAGATATTGAAATTACGCAGCGCGAGATTGTGCCGCTAATTTTAAATATGCAAAGTAGCCTCGAGCAATTCGTGCAACTAGATTTACCTTTTTTACCGGAAGAGCGTCAACAACGTATTGCCAATCTAAAAGATATGATGGCCCGCGCTGACGTAACTAATGCAGAGAAATTTCGCCGTCTAATCGAAGCTTATCAAGTCGAAAACGCTTACGGCAATACCATAGAAGCGTACCGAGCTAATATCCAATTAAATGGCGCAATTAGCTCCGTAGATTTCTTACGTTTAGGCCGTATTGCTTTGTATTATCAACGCCTTGATGGCAGTGAAACTGGTTTTTGGAATCAAGCTGAAAAACGCTGGCAACCTTTAGCTAATGAATATCGTAACCCGATACGTCAGGGTTTACGTATTGCGCGCAAAGAAGCAGCTCCTGACTTATTAACCTTACCGGTTGCTGCTGCAACGGAGGCAGTGCAATGAGATTACCCGTTTATTTTTTATTTATTTTTTTGCTATCAAATAGCGTTTGGGCAGAACATCAAAACTTAGATCAACTATTGCGCGATGTTAAACAAAGCCAATCTATTGAACGCAAAATTAATCGTGCGCGTGAAGCTGAATTCCTTGCCGAGAAACAAACACAACAACAATTATTAAATGCCGCTGAAGCAGAATTGAGCAAACAAGAAAGACTCAGCACTCAATTAAAAGATCACTTACATAATAATGACGCATTACTCCGTAAACTAGAAACACAGCTTAAAGAAAATAGCGGTGAGCTAGGTGAATTATTTGGTGTTGCCCGTCAGGCAGCAGGCGACTTAAAAGTAGATTTATTAAGCTCACTAGTTTCCGCGCAATACCCGAATCGTACAGAAAATCTGGATAACATTGCGAATAGTAAAGCTCTGCCGACGATAGAACAACTGGAAAGCTTATGGTTTACTTTGCAACACGAAATGACCGAAACCGGAAAAGTCGTTCGTTTTAAGCGTACGATTGAAATGGCAAATGGCAATAGTGAAGAGACAGAAGTTATTCGCATCGGTGCATTTAATGCGCTGGCAAAAGGTGAGTATTTACGCTTTTCACCAGAAACAAAAATGTTGGTTAGCCTAGCCCGCCAACCAGAAAGTAAATACCTAGATTTAGTGGCGCCTTTTAGCCAAGCGGCTAAAGGTCAAATGCCAGTAGCCATTGACCCTACCCGTGGCGTCTTACTTAGCATGTTAATTCAAACGCCCACTACCCAAGAACGAATCGATCAAGGCGGGGTCATTGGCTATATTATTCTGGCTTTAGGTGGTTTAGGTTTTATCTATGCCTTATTACGCTTAATTGTTTTAATTGGTACTGGCAGTAAAATACAAAAACAAATTAACAATCCCGTGGCAAGCGATGACAATGCTCTAGGGCGGATTTTAAATGCAACCGAACAAAGCTCTACACAAGACATAGAAACCCTTGAACTGGTGCTGGATGAAGCGATTACCCGAGAAGTCCCTGCCTTAGAAAAAGGATTGTCCTTAATAAAACTTCTTGCTGCCGTTGCGCCTTTATTAGGTTTATTAGGAACAGTAACCGGAATGATCGCGACTTTCCAGTCTATTAGCTTATTTGGTACTGGTGATCCAAAATTAATGGCCAACGGTATTTCTCAGGCCTTGGTGACGACAATGTTAGGTTTAAGTGTGGCGATGCCGTTATTATTTATACACAATTTGCTGGCTTCACGCAGTAGAACGCTCGTGCAGATTTTAGACGAACAAAGTGCCGGCATTATGAGTCGTCGTGCAGGTAAATAATGTCTGAACAACTCGCATTTCTGGAAGATATTAACAATTTCCTGTATTCAGGCGGCGATGTATTATGGCTGATTTTAGCAGTGGCGATTATTTTATGGTGCTTGATTATCGAGCGCCTGCTATTTTTTAAACAACTGTACCCGAAAATACGCACGCAGTGCTTTGAGAGCTGGAATCAACGAGAGGATAAAAACTCTGCATATGCGCTATTTATTCGCAAGGCACTGATTTCCGAAGCCCTCATTCAAATGCGCAAAGGCGTCCCGCTCATCAAAGTGCTGATTGCTTTATGTCCTATGCTTGGCCTATTAGGTACGGTCTTGGGCATGATTCACGTATTTGATGTTATGTCAGTGACTGGCAATGGTAACCCTCGCGCTATGGCTTCTGGAATCTCTAAGGCCACTATTACCACGATGGCGGGCATGGTTATTGCCATATCTGGATTGTATTTCAGCAAGCTTATCGAAGAACGCGTCAGTGATGAATCGCATCATCTGGCTGATTTATTAAAATATCATTCATTACCTGATACTCATTATGCGCCGTAGAACTAGTCGTTCCTCCGTTGATCAAAGTGCAGATATAGACATGACGCCGATGCTGGATATCGTCTTTATTA
Organism: Methyloprofundus sp.; assembly: GCA_014859465.1. Classification (GTDB taxonomy): domain Bacteria; phylum Pseudomonadota; class Gammaproteobacteria; order Methylococcales; family Methylomonadaceae; genus Methyloprofundus. The sequence goes on along the minus strand of JACUUF010000042.1, from coordinate 21,654 downwards.
TGCTCATTTTCTTTATTGTCACCACCTCATTCGTTAAAGAATCAGGCATAGACGTTAATCGGCCTAGCGCCAAAACCGCAGAGACCAAAGAGCAAGGCAATATTATTGTCGGCATAAAACCCAATGGTGATGTCTGGATTGATAAACGTCAGGTTGATATGCGCGCGGTTCGTGCCAATGTTGCTCGCTTACATGCAGAAAACCCTTTAGGCTCAGTCATTATTGCTGCCGATAGAGAAGCTAAAACCCAAGTCTTAGTTCAAGTCATGGATCAAATCCGTTTAGCAGGTATTATGAATGCCTCTATCGCTACACAATCAGAATCACAGTGATCCGTATTACCTTCTCTTTATTTTCAGGAATAATCATTGCACTCGCACTGTTTTGGGGCATGCAATATATGGTGATGAATCATCAGCAAAGGTTCAAAAAAACCGATAATGTGCACATGACTGAATTTGTCCGTCTAAAGCAAGAATCAAAAATGCAAACCAAAGAAAGACAAATACCAAACAAACCTAAACCTAAAGAACGCCCTGCTCAACCTAAGATGCAAGCATATAACACCCAAGTTTCCAAAGTCGCCGCGCCAGAAATGGATATACCAAACTTGGATATTCCCTTGCAAGCGAGTAATTTTAGTGGCTCAGTACTCAGCGGACAGAACATAAAAATGGGCGCAGGAGCAATCAGCACTAGCGTTATTCCCCTGGTGCGAATTCCACCAGAATACCCGATGCGTGCAGCAAATCGACGTATTGAAGGCTGGGTAAAAATCGAATTTACTATTAACACCCAAGGGGAAGTTGAAGATGCCGTGGTTATTGATGCAAAACCAAATTCAATCTTTAATAGCGCCGCATTAAAAGCGATTAAACGCTGGAAATTCAAACCCCTTATTATCGCCGGTGAAGCTCAAGAGCAACGCGCCGTACAAATTTTAGAATTTAAGCTGTCCCGATGAAAAAATATATTCATCAACGCTTCAAAATTGGCTTAATTAGCCTGATCTTACTTATAAGCACGCCTACACAAGCGATAGAAGAAAAATCACCACCCATTTCGCCTTGGTTATACAAGCAACTAACTAAAACCGAAGAGCTAATTAGCAACCAAGCTTACCCTCAAGCGCGTCAAAAACTAGAAAAAATAATCCCCGAATTACAAGATAAGAGCTATGAGCAAGCGCTTGCCTTACGTAGCTTGGCTTCTGTTTATGCGCTAGAAAATAATTATCGGCAAGCGACTAAATCATTAGAGCAATGCCTAGCTACTCAAGCTTTACCTGAGCAACAGCAGCAACAAGCCCTGCTTAATTTAGGTCAGTTATATATGGCGACGGAACACTATCAAAAAGCAGTTAATACCTTACAGCCTTGGGTAGAAAAAAATCCAACGCATACCGACCAGCAAGTTTCTGTGCTACTAGCTAATGCTTACGCACAACTAAAGCAATATCGCAAAGCGTTACCTTATATAGAGCAAGCGATTAAACAAGCAAAAAAACCCCAAGAAAGCTGGTTTCAACTAAATCTTGCTTTACATTACGAATTAGAAAATTACTCCGCAGCACTAGCTATTTTGAAAAAACTAATAGCCAGTTACCCAGATAAAAAAGCCTATTGGCTGCAACTCGCGACAGTACACCAACAATTAAACCAGTTTGCACAAGCGCTAACGGTCCAAGGCCTCGCCTACAAAAAAGGCTACCTGCAAACTGAATCGGAAATTTTACAGCTGTTTAATTTATATATGTACAACAAACAGCCCTATCAAGCGGCAAATCTATTAAGCCAAGAGTTAGCTAGTCAACGAGTTAAGAAGAATTCAGAACATTGGCAGCTGCTTGCCAGCGCATGGAGCAATGCCAGAGAATACAAACAAGCCGTTATAGCGCTAGAAAAAGCTTCAGCCCTAAACGATAAAGGAGAGCTCTATTTACAACTGGCACGCCTTCATGTTGAACAAGAACTTTGGCAAAATGCAATCAGTGCTATCAATAAAGCATTGCAAAAAGGGGGTTTAAAACAAACCGGAGACGCTTATATTTTATTAGGTATGAGTCTTTATGAAACGGAACAACTATCTGCCGCTAAATCTGCATTTGAAAAAGCTAGGCAGTATCAAAAAACTAAAAAGTCGGCAGAGCAATGGTTAAATTATCTGGAAAATAGTAATAATCCGAGATAGATTTGCTCGATAACCCACTCTTCTTGACCTATAACAAAAATGCGTTATAGCCTTTATGCCGCTTACACAACAACGGATTGAGCGGCAAGGCTTGCCGTTCGAGCATGTAAGTGGCATTGGGTTAGTCCCTGTGTCCTGTTCTCGTTGAATTAGGAATTTCCTTCCTTTAGGTAAGCGAGTTATCAAGAAAAAACCTAAGCACCGATGCAAAAATACTGCTATTTTTAATTTATGCCTAAGATCAACGCCTAATCAGGACGCACCGAAAAGGCAAGATGCTTATAACTACCCTTGCGGATATTAAACAAAGCTAATTCAGGCAAACTCATTACAAGCCCCATCGCGCCTTTTTTTAAGTTTGCTCCCGCATCAAATGGCCAGGTAAAGCTGCCATAAACCGCTATGCTAGCAGCGGCCATTAAATTAAATGCGCCGAATAACGGTCGTGACCAGACTTGTTCATGAGTAAAAAATAGAAAGGGCGCATCTAACTCGTTAAACTTATAATCCCGCGCACTCAGGGTGTTAAATTCTCGTAGGTAAACGCGCAGATTATTTTCTTCAGCATACATTTTCTCTAACTGTTGCGCTCGAAAAGAGCTTAATACTTGCTGACTATGTTGCTCCGCAATATCAGCAAAGGACAAATAAGGAATAAAGGCTGCGAGGTCTTTATTTATAAGGTTTAGTAGGCTAACTAAGACCTCTGCATCGACTGCAGCATTTTGAATGGCAGCAAAAATTTCAGTGACGCAGTTGTGCGTAAATAAATCATAGGGGTAAAGTATCTGCATCTGCTGGGTAAGGCTGGCTTGGTAATTTATTAGCCTAGTTTTTGCCGTTGCTATTGCTTGTGCGTTTAATTTTGGCAGTAGATATGCGGGCAAAGGCGCTGATTTTGAGGGCAATCGTTGTTCTCCGGCGGTTCTAATTTCATGCTGCTTATTTAAGCCGCGTTCACGCTCATAATAGTAATTACTCAAGCGCTCAAAGTGGCTGTAGTCTTTTTCGGTAATGGCTGCTTGTCTAAAGAGTTGCTGTTTTATTTCAGCAATCAAGTTTAAAGCTTCTTGTTGCTGGGCTTGAAAAGCAGCTTTATAGATTGCTACTTGAGCATAAGTAATGCTAGGACTGCTGTCTGCATAAGTATCGAGCAAAACCCAGCGACCGGAATTAATCGAATAAGCAAGGCTGATAATCCGTGCATATAATATCAAAGTAGCATTACCGGCATCAGGTCGCGTTGAGTTTAGCAAGCTAAACAAGCTATCGATTAAATTAGCCTGTAATTGCCTTAATTTCTCGATTTCTACCTCGGTTAGCGTGAACAATTGATGTTCAGGAGAAAAATAACTGGATTCGCCTAGCCCAGTGTTATTTTCTAGGATTTGTAGAAACAATAATTGGCTAACGGTAGCAATATATTGCTGGGCAAATGAATAAGGCACCGAGATAAAAGTATTTTTGCTTAAGCGTAAGACGCTTTCGGGCCAAGGTTGTGGTTTAATTTTGCCTAGCAGTTGCTCTAGTTGAGTGGTTTTTTGCTGTAAAAATGTACTCCCGAGTCTATGCTTGATCTGCGCATTAATTTCTTGATTATTAAACCTAGCTGCTTTTGAGAGATTGGTTCTTGGTGCAAATAGTCCTGCGCCGCGAATAGTTAATAGGGCATTAAAATCTGTTGTTTTCGACTCTAATAAAGCCAGATTAAGTTGTATTTCTTTAAGCAAATTATCTTGCTGTTTTTGCTGCAAAAAACGCAGATTAAAATGATCACGTAACTGCTTATATGACTCAGAATCTAGCTCAATACCAGCTTGATAGAGCGTTCTATTTTCTAAATAACGATATTGGAAATCAAACTCTGAGCTAGCCTGCTTGACTAAGCGAATGATGCCACCAGGAAAGCGCTGAAAATGGTAAGTTTCCTGATCAAAACGGAGTGCCGTATGGCCTCCGCTCGCCGTGCCTTCGCCGGCATTAATATAAAGATAATTGACGACTTCGGCGTAAAGATTTTGCGCATAGACTAGGTTAAGAATTGCACACAAAAGGATTGAGTTAAAATTAGACCAACTAAAGCTTGGCCGGTAGCTGATCTTACTGCTGATCATAACCTTTTTGAATGATTAGCATTCTGCTTTCCTTAGAGTCTGCTAAACTCTTTTTATAAATGTCGTAAACACGACCGGTTAATTTAGCTTTTTTCAGTGCACGACCGATACCAATTAGGGTGTTTTCATCATCCTCCCAATTGCTAATCCCTGCTTCGGTAGCAATTTCAGAGAGGCCTTGGACATAAGCGGCTCGTTCAAATTCTGCCGTCGAGAAATAAGCGCTAGTATAGTCCATGATTTGAATTTGATAAGCTTTATCCCTATCTTTAGATGACGATGAAGGACTACTGATGATGGAACTAGCAGAGTCAGAAATACTCTTTGAACTATCCGAAATACTCCCAGAACTAGCCGAAAAAGAACAGCCTTGCGACAAACTAGCTACTATAAAGACGGGGAGCAAGTAAGATTTAATTTGCATGATAAACCCTTAGTTATGGTATTTTGTTCTGCAATATAAGCAACTAAAAGGATAATGATAGATTGTTTATACTTTTTTGCACATAAATAATAAGATTTTATTGCTAACAAATCGAATGACCTGGTCTTTAGCGCAGCGCTATTTTTCCAGCTTTTAAGCTTACGCTAGATTACGTAAGCCTATTTTTAAACAAGAGGTATATATGACTAAATCCGCTATTTTATTTGCAGATGCTAAAACTGTTATTCCAGGAGGCGTGAATTCGCCAGTAAGGTCTTTTAGCGGCGTAGGTGGAACGCCTGTTTATATTGATCGAGCTAAGGGGGCTTATCTATATGATACTGAAGATAAGCAATATATAGATTATGTCGGTTCATGGGGTCCGATGATTGTCGGCCATGCCCATCCCGAGGTACTGCAGGTAGTCAATGAAACAGCGGCAAAAGGTCTAAGTTTCGGTGCGCCAACCGAGCTTGAAACCTTAATGGCGAAAAAAATATGCAAATTAGTGCCCTCAATCGAGCAAGTGCGTATGGTCAGTTCAGGTACTGAAGCGACCATGAGCGCTATTCGTTTAGCGCGCGGCCATACAAAGCGGGATAAAATAGTAAAATTTGAAGGCTGTTATCATGGCCATTCAGATTCATTATTGGTTAAAGCGGGATCAGGCGCACTAACCCTTGGTGTCCCAAGCTCTCCCGGTGTAACAGCTGCGGTAGCGGAAGATACCATTACTCTGACTTACAACGATAGCGAGGCGGTTAAACAAGCGTTCTCTGAGTTTGGCGAGCAAGTTGCTGCGATTATTGTCGAGCCAGTAGCGGGTAATATGAATTGTGTTTTACCAGCGCCAGGTTTTTTACAAACATTACGCGCTGTGTGCGATCAATACGGTGCATTGTTGATTTTTGATGAAGTCATGACCGGTTTTCGCGTGGACAAACATTGTGCGCAAGGGCTATATAATATTAAGCCGGATTTAACCACGTTAGGCAAGATTATTGGCGGCGGAATGCCGGTGGGTGCTTTTGGTGGTTCACATGAAATTATGAGCTCTTTGGCTCCTGTAGGCCCTGTTTATCAAGCAGGCACTTTATCCGGAAATCCGGTCGCTATGGCAGCAGGTTATAAAACTTTAGAATTATTATCCGCCTCCAAGTTTCATGAGCAATTAAGCGCTAAAACCCGCACCTTGGCAGAAGGCATACAAGCCAAAGCCATTGCCGCGAATATTGGTATGTCGATCAATGTTGTTGGCGGCATGTTTGGCCTGTTTTTTACTCAAGAAGATCATATTAGTAGTTTTGAGCAGGTCATGCGCTGTGATCAAGAGCTGTTTAAGCAGTTTTTTCACGGCATGTTAAGCGAGGGTATCTATCTTGCGCCGTCTGCTTTTGAGGCGGGCTTTGTTTCTGGAGCGCATAGTGATGCAGATATTGCGGCCACTATTGACGCTGCTGAGCGCGTTTTAAATCAACTATAAGCAATTGCTGGTGGGTTTAATAGCCCACCTTTACTCGTATGCCTAGCTATTTACCTGTAAAACAAGATCTTTTTACGCGATTTTCTGCCACAGAAAACGTTTTAATTCATCAAGCGATTGCCTTAGTCGATCATTTGCCTGATACCGATACTAAGCGACCGCATGGTCTTGATGTTGCGTTAAATTTATTGCCGCTCAATGTCGATTTAGAAACTATATTGGCGGCTATTTTAAGTGATTGGCGTTTGGTCGACTATCCTATAAAAACAGAGTTTGGCGCTGTTGTCGCAAGTTTAGTGGCTAATGTTAAAGAACTTAATGGGCTCAATATCTATTCTAAAAGTATTGCAACCAAAGCGTCTCAAGTAGAAATATTAAGGCGCATGTTATTGTCTACCGCTGACGATATTCGTGCGATTTTAATCAAACTTGCTTATCGCTTGGCACGCTTAAAAAAATTGCCTCAAGAAACTGAAGACATGCGGCATTTTATTGCACAAGAAACCTTAGACCTTTATTCGCCTATTGCTAACCGTCTCGGGATTGGCCAATTAAAATGGGTCTTAGAAGATTATGCATTCCGCTATTTAGAACCAAGCCATTACCTTTCTGTCGCTAAAGCACTAGAAAACAAACGCATCAATAGAGAAGATTGTATTGCTGAGTTTATTGCGCAATTACAAAAAAATTTACAACGTGCGGGAATCAAGGCGGAGATCAAAGGCCGACCGAAGCATATTTATAGTATTTGGCAAAAAATGCAGCGCAAGCAGTTACCTATAAACGAACTATATGATTTGCTAGCTGTGCGTGTCATAGTTAAGAAAACTGCCCAATGTTACGAGGTTTTAGGGCTAGTGCATCAGTATTGGACGAGTATCCCCAAGGAGTTTGATGACTATATTGCCAATCCTAAAAATAACGGCTATCAATCTTTACATACGGTTATTTTAACGCAAGACGCAAATCGCATAGAGGTGCAAATACGCACTAAAGACATGCATGATTTTGCCGAATTAGGCGTCGCTGCCCATTGGCGTTATAAAGAAGGCAGTAATCAAGATATTGCGACCGAAAAAAGTATCGCCGCATTGCGTAAGTTATTAGAAGCTGAAAACGATAACTTACTGACCAACTTTCGTACCGAGCTATTTTGTGATCGGGTTTATGTATTAACGCCAGCCGGCGAATTAATTGATTTGGTCAAAGGTGCAACGCCCTTAGATTTTGCTTATGCTATTCATACCGATATAGGCCATCGCTGTCGTGGCGCCAAGGTGAATGGGCGCATTGTGCCGTTAACTTATATTTTGCAAACGGGCGAACAAGTTGAAATTTTAACCAATCATGACATTGCACCCAATCCGAATTGGGTTGATCCCAATTTAGCCTATTTAAAAACGCCTAGCGCCATTCAAAAAGTCAGAGCGTGGATTAATCAACAAAGTAAAAATAAGCATAGCTTGCTTGGTCAGCAAGCGTTAGATAAAGAAGTGAAACGCCTAGGTTTAAACAAATCCTACTTAAGCCGCTTATTACAGCGTTTCAAATTAACCGGCGTGGATAAGCTGTGCATTGCTTTAGGCCGTAAAGAAATTACCGATAAGCAATTAAGTCTTGCGCTACAGGAGCTTAAGGAACAACCTAAAAAGAACGTTGTTAAGAAAAAGCCTTCAAGCAAAGCACATTCAGTAGAAATAACCGTTGCTGGATACAATAATATTTTGACCCATTTTGCGCATTGTTGTAACCCAACACAAGAGGATGCTGTTATCGGTTTTGTCACCCATGGTCATGGCATAGCGATTCATAAGAAGGATTGCGCGCATATCATCGGACTTAATGAGGAACAGAAAAAACAGCTGGTTGTGGTTGCTTTAAAGTGCTTTTAAGTTTTGCAGCTTCGCGTCTACAACCCTAGCTATCGACACAAATCTTAAAGCCTTGATTTTATGCTCCTCAACCCTGTCCAGCAGGAGAGGGAGTAACTTCACTTTTTAATTCATTGTATTTAAAAGCGCATAGGCTGGGCTGAGGCACGAAGCCCAACATGCTGAAAGTCCAATGTTGGACTAAAAAGATAGTTTAACCTACGAGCTGGGCACCGCTGCTTAAAGGGAGCTCGCGTATTTGAAATTTAGTTTATATTTGGAAGTAAATCATGAAGCATAATCACGTAAAGTCATTTCGATTCGCCAGACTTATCGGCGCGCTCTTAATCGCTTCTTCGACCAACGTCGTTGCAGAAACACCACAAGAGATGAATTCCTGGACTTTGCATCATCAATGGGACAAGTTAAATAACGTCAACTATACACTGGCGCGTTCGCCCTTAGCGCCGCGCGGCCTGTATGACAGACTCAGGATGGATATAGTCTGTAAAGAGAATAAGTTGCAGTTTGTGTTGGCTGCCAACAGCTTGCTAGCTTCGAAAGACCATGCCTTTAAATTTGAATATCAAATCGATAAAAGAACAGCTGTTACGATGACAATGCGAGGCACGAGTGATCGGCGACACGGCTATACCGATGAGAATGCCGATAAAATCGCTCTGGATATGTTGACTGGCCAGAGCGTTTTTATCCGCGCCAACACTATGATTAGAACGGCATTGGTCAGCCTGATATCCTTAGAGGGTGCCGAGCAACCTATTCAGCAGGTGTTGCTTGACTGCGGTGTTACTTTGCCGGAAAAAGACGCTGAGTAGCTGGCTTGTAGTTTGTGAGCTTTAAAAACAAGACGCATAATCCAGCATAATATCCTGACAGGCGAAAAAAATACGCGGATAATCATCGCGAATGACTAATTTTAAAGCATATTCAAAAAATACCGCGAGCGTCATAAAGCGGGCACCAGCAGCACTGAGGCGTGATTTTGTATGAGTGGAATTACGCCACACACAAAGCGCCCAAAAAATAGCGGGCGTTAGCAGGATAAAATGAACCTCATCCCAACTGGAAACAGTGAAATTGCCTTGCATGGCAAGCATGTCAGTCACATATAAACTACTATTAAGCAGGATGAAAAACGGCCAAAAAACAACCCAGAGCTTTAGCGAACCGAGCCAGCAGTAAAGTAAGTATTTATAGAATGAGAGTCCGTTTAACGGCACACACTCGCGCTCTTGGCTTGCCGCTATAAAAGGCAACGTCAAATAAATCACAAGGTAAATCAACAACGCTATTAATAATAAGTCTAGCGGCGTTCCTAATTGTATATAAGTGAAAAAGATCGGTAATGAGTAAATAAACATGCTGGACTGACTCCCAATTTTAGAGCGCTAAGCAAAGGCGGACTTCAGTCTGCCTAGGTACACAACTTGTTTAACCGCGCCCACCACTAAACAATTGATAAGCTGGATTATCGGTTTCTTCTGTATAACAAAAACCTAAAGCATCGAAGCATAACTGTAAGGCTATTTTTTGCGATGCTTCAATTTGTACGCCAATCAATACTTTGCCAAATGCGGCGCCATGATTACGGTAATGAAATAAACTGATATTCCATTGACTGCCTAAAGAGGTTAAAAAACGCAATAAAGCACCGGGACGTTCAGGGAATTGCAAGCTATAAATGATTTCATTTAACTCGCAAGGCGCATGACCCCCCACCATATAGCGGATATGCTCTTTTGCTGACTCATTTTGCGTCATATCCGTAACAGCAAAGCCTTTATTTTCTAGCTGACTAATGATTTCAACTTTATCACTTACATCGCCACTGCTAGTGATGCCGACAAATATTTGTGCACTACTGTCATCAAAATAACGGTAGTTAAATTCAGTAATACTGCGTTTACCTAAGAGTTTACAGAAAGCTAAAAAGCTACCCGGCTGTTCAGGAATTTTAACGGCTAATAAGATTTCCCTGTGTTCGCCAACTTGCGTTCGTTCGGCAACATAACGCAGGCGGTCAAAATTAATATTTGCGCCACTTTCTATGGCCACTAAAGCTTTATCGCTGATTTTTTCTCGTTCAACGTATTTTTTTAAGCCGGCAAGCGCTAGAGCGCCAGCGGGTTCGGCTACGGAGCGCGTATCATCAAAAATATCTTTAATGGCTGCACAAATTTCATCGGTACTCACAGTGATCACTTCATCCACCAAATTTCTAAGCAGACGAAAAGGTTCTTTACCAATCTGTTTTACCGCAACACCATCAGCAAATAATCCGACTTGTTTTAGGGTGACACGTTTATGGGCTTTTAACGCTTGTTGTAAGCAATTAGAATCATCCGGTTCAACGCCGATAATTTTAATATCAGGACGTACAAATTTGGCATACACCGCAATGCCGGAAATTAAGCCACCGCCACCCACAGGAACAAAAATCGCTTCAATATCATCGGTTTTTTGGCGTAAAATTTCCATCGCTACCGTCCCTTGTCCGGCAATAACGTCTGGATCGTCGTACGGATGCACAAAAGTCATGTTTTTTTCTTTTGCGATGGTTTTGGCATGCGCATAAGCATCATCAAAAGCATCGCCAAATAAAATAACTTTAGCTCCGCGCGCGCGTACCGAGTTCACTTTAATTTCCGGCGTCGTTTTAGGCATCACAATTAAGGCCTTAATGCCTAATTTTTTAGCGGATAAAGCCACGCCTTGTGCGTGATTTCCGGCTGATGCAGCGATCACGCCATGACTTCTTTCTTGTTCCGTTAACGAGGCAATTTTGTTATAAGCACCGCGCAATTTGAAGGAAAAAACCGGATGTAAATCTTCGCGCTTTAAAAAAACTTGATTATTTATACGCGCCGATAAGACCGGCGCAAAATCCAAAGGACTTTCTTCGGCAACATCGTAAACTTTAGCGCGTAATATTTTTTCTATGTATTTTAGGGTCATTAGGTAAAGTGCTATAATTTGTCGATTAGGTATTATCCCATATTCCTCGATCTTCAAGACCAATATCATACAGGACATTGCTAACTATCGGTTGTATCGAATGATCAGCGGTATTAGACGCTGTTTGATAAATGTATATCCTGTAAAATCAAGCATTTTTCAGGGCATATGAGCTTACCCAAGCAACTGACAGGATGAAGAGTGAAAAAAATTGCGATCTATTTTCAGCCCAAAAGTAACAGGGGCAAGCCAAGAGAGCACGCTTAAAAGATATATAGTTAATGCTATTTTATCTGGGCTAAAAGGAGGCATTACTTGGCGAATAATGCCAAATACCTTCCGCTGTGGCAAACGGTTTATGATCATTTTAGCCGCTGGTGCAAGCGTGCGCTAGAAGCCAACCTCCAAGTTATGGAATTTTAATGGCCATTAACTATGCGGCTTAATGCTTGAAAATTTGACACCGTCACTAGTATTAATGAACGACTTAATTATGACTGATAAAAAAATAAAGAATATCTCTTGTGTGATAATAGTCAAAAATGCAGAACTAACCCTTAAGGATACGTTAGATTCCTTAGCAGATTTTGATGATATTGTCGTTTATAGTAATGGTTGCACGGATAGCTCAAATGAGATAGCTAAAACCTACAGTAATGTTAACCTAATTCAAGGTGAGTTTTTAGGCTTCGGACCGACAAAAAATAAAGCAGCCAATTTATCAAAATATGATTGGGTACTTTCATTAGATGCCGACGAGGTTTTGTCTGAAAATTTCATAAAAATACTAAAGCAAACAACGCTAAACACAGATAATATATATACCATTTTACGCGAGAATTTTTATAACAACTTTCAAATAAAACATTGCTGGGGAAATGATATTATTACTAGGCTGTATAATAAAAATTTGACCGCCTTTACTGATAAAAATGTACATGAAAGTATCGTTTCAGATGGCTTTAATGTAGTGCATTTTAGTGACCCAATAAAACATTATCCCTATTCCACTATTACCGATTTTATTATAAAGTTAGATCGTTATTCTACCTTGTACGCAGATGATAATGCTGGAAAAAAGAAAAGCTCTCCTTTAAAAGCAATTTTAAATGCAAAATTTGCATTTTTTAAAACATATTTTATGAAAATGGGTTTTTTAGATGGCTACCCTGGATTGGTCATCGCTTTTTCTCATATGGCGACCACTTTCTATAAACATATCAAGTTATATGAAAAAAATAAAACTTTAAAATAATGAATGTATTAGTGACTCGACATGACAAAATCGGTGATTTTATTACCATTTTACCATTGTTAAAAATTTTAAAGAAAAATACTAATCACAGAGTTATAGTGATGGTTTCTAAAATAAACTATGACTTAGCTTGCTCAATTAATTATATAGATGATGTTATTTTATATAACGATAGCTTATATAAAAATATTAGTGAAATTAGAAATAGAAAAATAGATATTAGCATTTCTTGTTTTATTGATAATAAAATAGGCATAGCTTTATTTTTATCTAATATAAAAACAAGAATTGCCCCCGCGACTAAATTGGCTCAAGTATTTTTTAATAAAACAATAAAGCAACGACGAAGTAAAGTTGAAAAAACTGAGTGGCAATACAATATTGATTTATTAAAAGTTCTTCAGCCAGATATAAATTGCCTATTTGATCGGCCTTTATTATTTGCACAGCCAGATAAGCCTGAAATTAAACAAAAAATTATTGCTTTTCATCCGGGCTTTGGGGGCAGTAGCGAAGGCAATTTAAAGCTTGATGATTATTTAAGGCTTGCTAAGTCTATTGCTAAAAAAGAAGCTGTCAAAGTAATTTTTACTTTCGGCCCAGATGATGCTGACAGCAAAAAATATATAGAAAATATTCTCGATTTTACTGCTGAACTGATAGATTCAAAGGGGTCATTAGTGGATTTTTGCAAATTAATTTCCTCTTGTGATGTCTTTGTTAGCACCTCAACCGGACCTATGCACCTTGCTGGCGCCTTAAATATCAAAACATTATCATTTTTTGGGGATAACTTGTTTGCTAGCTCTAAAAGATGGGCAACTATTAGCGATAAAGAAAAACAATCGAATTTTGAAGTACCTAAAAATTACGATGAAGTGTTTTACCTTAAAGTAGAAAAACAATTAAATAACATTGTTTCTGCATAATAAATAAAGCTCAGTAATGATTATTAAAATAAAAATCTAGGATTCTAAAATTGACCACACACAAAGATTTTTCCGACGTTGTACAAGAGCATCAGCAGGTAACAAATCAGTTATCAAGTTGCACGCCGCTCATCACGGCAGCCGCAAAACTTATTATCAGTAGCTTAACGTCTGGGCATAAATTATTGCTTTGTGGCAACGGTGGCAGTGCTGCAGATTGCCAGCATTTTGCCGCAGAACTGGTCATTCGCTACCATAAAAACCGACGCGCTTACCCGGCGATTGCCTTAACAACAGACAGCTCTATTTTAACAGCACATTCTAATGACTTTGCTTTTGCTAGCCTGTTCTCGCGCCAAGTGGAAGCGCTAGGAAATGAGGGCGATTGTTTAATTGCATTTTCCACTTCAGGTAATAGCGAAAATATCATTCAAGCCGCGATGACCGCCAAACAACAGAATATGAGCGTAATTGGTTTAATGGGCGGCGATGGCGGCCGTTTAAAGGCCGTGGTTGATATGCCGATTATTATTCCATCGTATACCACGGCTAGAATCCAAGAAGCACACATGCTGATTTACCACTGGTGGTGCGAAAGAGTTGATGAGGTCAGCGCATGATTAGTGATATCCCTAATTTTAAAGGCCTAAATATCTTAGTTGTAGGCGATGTGATGCTCGACTATTACTGGTCGGGCGAAACCCGACGCATATCACCCGAAGCGCCAGTGCCCATTGTCAAAGTATCAAAAAAAGAAAGCCGAGCAGGTGGTGCAGGAAATGTCGCTTTAAACATTGCATCTTTAGCCGCTAAGGTCACTTTATTAGGCATTGTGGGCCAGGATAAAGAAGCAAATGAGCTGCAAGAGTTATTGCAACAAAAGGGTGTGCAGTGTAATTTCTTAACCAGCACTAACAGCCCAACGGCTTGTAAATTACGCATTGTTGCCCAGCATCAGCAATTGCTTCGTTTAGATTTTGAAGAGGCTTTAATTGATTTCAATTACGCAGCGCTGCTTGCGCATTACCAAGCGGCGCTAGCCAATGCCGATGTGGTGATTTTCTCAGATTATGACAAAGGTGTTTTAGAACATATTCCACAATTCTTAGAACTGGCCAATGCGCGGGGCGTGAAAAGCTTTGTCGACCCTAAAGGCACGGATTTCTCGCGTTATCGCGGCGCAACATTAATTACCCCTAATCGCTCAGAATTTCAGGCAGTTGTTGGTCTTTGTCATGATAACGACCAAATCATCAGTAAAGGCCAGGCCTTACTTGCACAACACAATATTGATGCTTTACTGGTAACCTTAAGCGAGCATGGCATGGCTTTAATTAAAAAATCCGATGCCTATTTTTTGCCTACCCATGCACGCGAAGTTTTTGATGTCACCGGCGCAGGTGATACAGTGATTGCCAGTATGGCTTTAGGTGTTGCTGCGGGGCTTGATTTACAACATGCCATGCATTTGGCAAATATGGCAGCCGGTATTGTGGTCGGTAAATTTGGCACATCGACCGTTTCTAGCCAAGAATTAAATCGTGCTTTGCATGGCGATAAGGCAAATATCAGTGGCGTTGTTTCCGAAGAAGAATTAGAAAGTGTGCTTGTGTTGGCGCAAAAAAGCGGCGAAAAAGTCGTTATGACCAATGGTTGTTTTGATATTTTACATGCGGGTCATGTCGCTTATCTTGAGCAAGCTAAACGCTTAGGTGATCGCCTCGTCGTTGCCATCAATTCGGATGAGTCGGTGCGTCAATTAAAAGGGGATTCGCGACCTATCAATAAAATAGAAGATCGCATGACGATTATCGCGGCACTCGGCTGTGTCGATTGGGTCATACCCTTTTACGAAGCAACGCCTGAGCGCATTTATACTAAGTTTTTACCCGATATTTTAGTAAAAGGTGGCGACTATAAACCAGAAGAAGTCATCGGTGGCGCGGCGGTTATTAAAGCAGGCGGAAAAGTACAAATTCTCGATTTTGTCGATGGTAAGTCTACGACTACAACGATTGAACGCATAAAAAATCAATAAAGATACAAATAGAATGTAGTGCGAATGGCTACAAATATTTACCTATTATTTATTGGTCAAATCTTTTTTTTATAATACACCAAGGCATATAGCTATGATCATTGTCACAGGCGGCGCTGGATTCATCGGCAGCAATATTGTTAAAACTTTAAATCAACAAGGACGTACCGACATTATTGTGGTTGATGATTTAACTGACGGCAAAAAGTTTCGTAATATTGCCGACTGCGATATTGCCGATTATTGGGATAAAGATGATTTCCTTAATCGGGTGCAAACAAATATTGGTTTGCCTGCCAATATAGAAGTTATTTTCCATGAAGGCGCTTGCTCCTCGACCACAGAGTGGGATGGTAAATTTATGCTGCAAAATAATTATGAGTTTTCCAAAGTCCTTTTACATTTTTGTTTAAAACACTCTATCGCGCTTATTTACGCCTCTTCTGCCGCAACTTATGGAGGTAGCGCACAGTTTACTGAAAGTCGCGAATATGAAAACCCGCTTAACGTCTACGGCTATTCTAAATGGCAGTTTGATCAATATGTACGCAGCCTTAAATTAGACGATCAAAGTCAAGTCGTTGGCTTGCGTTATTTCAATGTCTATGGGCCAAGAGAACAACATAAAGGCAGTATGGCCAGCGTTGCTTTTCACTTACATCAGCAATTACTAAAAGATGAGAATCCGAAATTATTTGCCGGCTGTGATGGCTATGAAGATGGCGGGCAGCTACGTGATTTTATTTATGTTGAGGATATTGTTGCCGTTAATCTATGGTTATTCGCCCACCCTGAGGTTAAAGGAATATTTAACGTTGGTACCGGTAAAGCTC
The DNA here is from genome assembly GCA_014859465.1 of Methyloprofundus sp. Classification (GTDB taxonomy): domain Bacteria; phylum Pseudomonadota; class Gammaproteobacteria; order Methylococcales; family Methylomonadaceae; genus Methyloprofundus. The sequence continues at coordinate 5,541 of JACUUF010000042.1, read as the reverse complement.
AGTCCTTTAAAGATGTGGCTAATGCGGTGATTGCTTTCCATCAAAAAGGTGAAATTGAATATATTCCGTTTCCTGAGCATTTAAAAGGCAGTTATCAGAGTTTCACTGAGGCGGATATGCGTAAATTACGTAGCGCTGGCTATGATGCCCCGTTTAAAACAGTACAAGAAGGCGTGGCATTGTATCTAACATGGTTAACTGAACACAACTAAACGATGGCAAATAATAAGACTGTTCCCGATAAAATCACGATTCTGCGCTTGTCTGCTATCGGGGATGTATTGATGCTATTACCTGCCGTACGTCTATTAAAAAGACAGTTTCCCGAGACGCAAATTGATTGGTTGATCGATCGACCAATTGCCTCATTACTATCTGCAGTATCGGAAGTTAATGTAGTGGCTATCGATAAGCCAAGATCATTAAATGATTATTGGCACTTAAAAAAACAATGGCGCAATAAAAATGCCGGGCAATTAATTAGCTTTCAAACGAGCTTGGTCAGTAATCTAATGATGGCACTTTTGCCAGCTGAGCATAAAACAGGTTTTGGCGCCCCTTATTCTCGTGAAGGCCATCATTTATTTACTGATAGCGCCTATAATTTACCTCCTGAGCTACATCAGGTGGAAATATTTTTTGCCTTAGCTAAGAAATTCTCCGGTATGACTGAGGACTTAAAAATAAGTGCCGCAGACTTATCTTTACCTATTCATGATCAGGATAAGGCATGGGCAACTAAGCAATTACAATCACATACAAAGTGGATTGCGATTAATCCGATGGCATCAACGCAAGAAAAAACCTGGCCAGCAGAGAGTTATGTCAGCCTTATTCAAGAATTAAATAAGCGCTATTCTGAATATCAGGTCGTATTAACAGGAGGGACAAACGTCAAAGAAATTGAGTTGGGTCTATATATCCAATCTCAACTATCTAGCCCTTGCCTTAATCTGATTGGCAAAACCTCGCTTAATCAACTAGCGGCTACTCTTAAACAAGTTAATCTGCTTATCTCGCCCGATACCGGCCCGTTGCATCTGGCAAATGCCGTTGCGACACTTGTTGTTGGGCTTTATGCGGTGACACGACTGGAATACATTGGCCCGTATAATCAATTACATAACTGCATTAATATCTATGCGCAAACTGCACAGCGATTTATGCATAAATCAGCCAATCAATTACCTTGGCAAAAGAAAATTCCCAGCCTAGAAGCTATGAGTTTAATTTCTGTTGAGCAAGTTTTAAATAAAATACACGCACTTAAGCTATGAAGATTCTTGTTTTTTCGCCGTCATGGGTTGGCGATATGGTGATGGCGCAAACGCTATTTAAAGTGTTACACCAACAACATGCTAATTTGACCTTAGATGTGATTTCTCCCCCCTGGCCTTACGATTTATTACGGCGTATGCCTGAGGTCAATAAGCACTATAAAATTGCACTTGAACGCGGCAAATTAGGCTGGCAAGCGCGTCGAGAACTAGCTGATAAACTAAAAGCAAATAACTATGATTTAGCGATTACCCTGCCTATAACTTGGAAATCTGCCTTAATCGGTTATTGGTGTGGCGCGCCAAAACGCACAGGCTATCTGGGAGAAATGCGTTACGGTTTGTTAAATGATAGACGCCAATTAGACAAAGAAAAGCTACCCTATATGGTGCAGCGCTATGTTTATTTAGCTTTAGATGCTAAAGCTGACATACCAGCCTTAAGTGAAATTCCACAGCCAAAGCTAAGTGTAGATAAAAAAAATATTGCATTATGGCAACAAAAATTAGCACTAAATAAAGATAAAACCTTAGTTGCACTCATGCCCGGCGCTGAATTTGGTCCCGCAAAACGCTGGCCTACGGAAAATTATGCGTTAATTGCTCAAGATTTAATTCAGAAAGATTGCACCGTTTTACTTTTAGGCTCGCCTAAAGACTTTGCGACGGCGCAAGAAATAGAGCAAAAAAGCGGCTGTGAGCTAATTAACCTCTGTGGCAAGACCAGCTTATTAGATGCGCTAGACTTACTTTCCTGCGCTGATTTGGCGATTAGCAATGACTCAGGCTTAATGCATATTGCCGCAGCGGTAGGCATTCCGCAAATAGCGATTTATCGCAGCTCTACGCCTGAGTTTACTCCGCCACTCAATGCTAAAGCCATCATTTTACAAGCTCAGTTTAATAGTCCAACTGTCGATAAGATTAAGTTAAAAACCTTGGATGGAGTACAAGGATTTACTGATGTCTCTGTTGAAAGTGTACAAGCATCGGTACGGACAGTTTTATCGTTATCAAATTAAATGGAATATTTCGATAAAGCTGTGCATATATCCATTTAGTATCAATAAACCAGTGTTAGAATTACCCTCCATTTTATATAAGATTAGGCCTATAAATGACTACTATTTCAATAGTGATCCCCGCTAAAGACGAACGTGAAAATATTCAACCCTTGGTGGATGAAATATATGCTGCATTAGCTGAGCAACAAAACTTTGAGATTATTTACATTGATGATGGCAGCAGTGATGGCACTTTTGAAGAGATTGTCCGTTTAAAAAATGCCGGGCGTAGCAAGCTAAGAGCATTACAACATGCACAAAGTGTGGGTCAAAGTACGGCTGTTTACTCAGGAATAAAAGCAGCTAAAGGTGAATTAATAGTAACTTTAGACGCTGACGGTCAAAATGACCCAGCGGATATTCCTGCGATGTTAATAAAGGCTCAGCAATTTAATTCCGGTGAGCATTTTTGTATCGCGGGTTATCGTAAAAATCGTAAAGATACTTCGTGGTATCGTTTTCAATCACGCTTAGCGAATAAAGTGCGTGCTAGCTTACTCGGCGATGGTACACCTGATACTGGCTGCGGCTTAAAGGTGTTTCCTAAAGCGACCTTTTTACAGTTACCTTATTTTGACCATATGCACCGGTTCCTGCCTGCATTGATTGGTCGTTTACAAGGTCAAATTATTGTCGCACAAGTCAATCACAGGAATCGTCTTGCGGGCGCTTCTAAGTATAATATGTGGAATCGCTTATGGGTTGGTATTGTTGATATGTTGGGTGTTATGTGGTTACAGCGTCGAACAAAGCTACCTAAAATCATAAAAGAAGCTTAATTAATTATTTTCTCTTAGAAAATAGCAGGTTTTTTATGTTTGCTAATAAAGTTCTAATAAAAGGACTAGTAGTCTTAATATGTTTAGTTTTATTCGGGTTGTTATTTAATTTTATACTATCAACTACTGAATTTAACCAAGCCTGGATAGATGCTAAAGTTAAAAATCAGGGTTCCACAGGTATTTTTTATTTTATTCTACTTTGTATGGTGACTACGGCATGTGGGCTACCACGGCAAGTAGCCGCATTTTTAGGCGGGTATGCTTTTGGTGTTGTCAATGGAATAATTTTAGCTACGCTTGGTGCAACTTTAGGCTGTGTTTTATCTTTTTACTTTGCGCGGATTTTGGCTAGGTCATTTGTGATAAAAAAATTCCCTAAAAAAATTAATAGTATCAATCGTTTCCTACATCAGTCCGCTTTCACGAAAACAATTATTATCAGGTTATTACCTGTTGGTAGCAATTTGATAACTAACCTAGTTGTCGGGGTGACTCATGCGAAAGGAAGTCACTTTATTGCCGGATCTTTTATTGGTTATTTGCCGCAAATGATTATTTTTTCCCTAGCCGGCAGCGGCGTTGAAGTATTATCTTTTTGGAAAATCGGTTTAAGTGTTTTGCTCTTTATTATCTCTACATTACTCAGTGTGCGCCTGTATTATCAATACAAAATGGATAAAAAAACGCGCGAATCCTTAACTACTTAACCATAAAATAACGAGATTAATGTGTCGATAAATATAGCTTATTGGTTTAATTTTAACCGATTCAAGTCAGGCAGTGATCATCAATTTAACCTGATATGGTTATTTGTTTTTGCCGTGACTTTGATTTTTATGGGTATCGGATTGCGCGAACCATGGCCGGCAGATGAGCCGCGTTTTGCTCAAATTGCTAAAGAAATGGTTGAAACGGGGCAGTGGTTTTTCCCCATGAGAGGAGGAGAGCTTTACCCTGATAAACCCCCTGTTTTTATGTGGAGCATTGCGTTTTTTTATTGGCTATTCGGTTCAATGAAAATAGCTTTTTTATTACCTTCAGCAATTTGTTCCATCATTAGCACTTTTCTAGTCTATGATTTAGGTCGCCGTTTTTGGTCTCCTCAAGTCGGTTGGCGCGCCGCAAGCTTATTACTTTTAACCATTCAATTCACCTTACAGGCAAAAACAGCACAAATTGATGCAATGCTCTGTTGTTGGATTACGATCGGTTGTTATGGATTATTAAGGCATCTACTATCAGACAACGGTCATTGGCCTTGGTACTTTATTGCTTGTTTCTTTATGGGTATCGGTGTTATCACTAAGGGCGTTGGTTTTTTACCTATTCTAATGTTGATTCCCTATGTTTTGCTGCGTAAATTACAGGCTAAAGATCAAGAAATTCAAGGTCATTGGCTATTATGGGGAGCAGGTATTGTTGCCTTATTAACGGCAATTATGCTGTGGGCTGTTCCTATGCTGTTAATTGTTGAAGCATCTAATAACCCTCTGTTTGAGCAATATCAGGATAATATTTTATTTAAGCAGACAATAACTCGTTACGCTAATCCTTGGCATCATTTCAAGCCATTTTGGTATTATTTTGTCGCGGTTATTCCCCTTTTTTGGTTGCCCATTAGTTTAATGCTTCCTGCGCTATTTCCCTATTGGAAAAAGGCTATTTACGCGGCAGATAGAAGGCTTATTCTTCCTTTGGGCTGGGTTGTTCTCGTGCTTATATTTTTTAGTATAAGTCCGGCTAAACGTGGTGTTTATGTATTACCGGCTTTACCTATGCTGGCATTGATTACGGCGCCTTATTTAGAGTAGGTTTTATCAAAAAAATGGCTTAACTGGCTGATTTGGGGAATAAGTGCACTTATTGGCGTAGTATTTGTTACTGTTGGTTTGGCCGGGGTATTTGATCTTAGTGCATTAGTTAAGTTAGAAACTAAGTTTCAAGTGCAGCCGTGGGGATTAATATTAACACTAGGAATAGCGGCCAGTTTTGCTGCCTTGTTCAGCTTTAAAAAAGCGAAATATATGAGCTGGCTTATCTTTATTCCCATACTATGGATTTTATATAGTACTTGGGGCTATGGGCTTCGTGACCCTTTAAAAACACCCAAAAATGTTTTAGCCAATGTTGCTCAAAAAATCCCAGAGGATGCAGAATTGGGTATTGTTGGCCTTCGCGAGCAGTTCTTGTTATTTTCACCCTTTAAAACAACTCATTTTGGCTATCATACGCCAGAAAATTTTCAATCCATGAAAGCCTGGCAATGGCAGTTAGAGGGTAAAAAACGTTATATATTAGCGTATAAAAAAGCTGACTTACCTTGTTTTAATATCAATTCTGCTATTGAGGTAGGCAGAGCTCATGGGCGAGACTGGTTAATTTTAACTGAAGAGAGTCGCTTGCCAAGCTGCAATAAAC
>JACUUF010000246.1 GCA_014859465.1 Methyloprofundus sp. | reverse complement strand
GTATTAATACGGTGTCATATTGGGTTTTGTTTGGATACAAAAAAGCCCCGAAACGGGGCTAGGTTGGGTTTACATGAAAGGCTAACCGGCCTTGAGAACTTTACAGGAGATAGCACGCCATGCTCGTGCCGCAAATATTGGAAATCCTAAAACGGATCATCTTCGGCTAAGGGATAGTCAGTTTGTGTGGCAGCCGAACTTGTAGGGAAGTTAGATGATGGTTGCTGATAACCCTGTCCACCACCGAGCATAATCATTTGACCATTCATATCTACCACGACTTCTGTTGTGTAACGATCTTGACCGGTAGCTTGATCTTGCCACTTACGGGTTTTAAGTTTACCCTCAAGATAGACCTTGGAGCCCTTTTTCAAGTATTGCTGTGCGATCTCACCGAGTTTGCCAATAATAACTACACGGTGCCATTCTGTTGATTCTTTCTTTTCACCGGTTGCCCGATCAGTCCATTTTTCATTGGTTGCTACACTGAGGTTAGTAAAGCAGGTTCCATTGGCTGCATAGCGCGACTCAGGATCTTGTCCAAGCGTTCCGATAAGCATCATTTTATTTAAATCCGACATGACTAACTCCTTTGTTGTTGCAGTAATAGAGTGCGGCGATTCGCGTTAATTGAATTTGAGACAAACTTAGTAGTGAAATAAATTCAAAACAGGTCATTAAAAACCCATAACAAACCCATAACAGGTGTAAAAAAGCACTCCGAAGAGTGCTTGCTGAAAAAGCTAAATCTGATTGGCTTGTGCCATAGAGTGCCAGCGACCAGAAGTACCGATAATGATGTGATCTAATACCCGCACTTCAAACATTTTTAAAGCATCCTTAATTTGTTTAGTGATGCTTAAATCTGAGTCACTTGGTGATGTGTTTCCACTAGGGTGGTTATGCGCCAAGACAGCCGCAGCCGCATTCAACTCCAGACAACGCTTTGCAATCTCGCGTGGGTGCACGCTTGCTTGGTTTACAGTGCCGGAGAAAAGCCTTTCAGTCGTTAGCAGTTGATGCTGCTGATCTAAGAAGGCAACTTCAAAATGCTCTCTTTCTTCACCCACCAATCTTGCCTTGAAAATGTTGGCGACCAACTCTGGGGAGTTCAAAAACTCGCCTGTGTGAGCCTGTGCTAATCGCTCATATATTGCCTCAGCCTCTTTCAAGACACTTTTTTCTTTAGCTGTTAATTTCATTTTTCATCTCCTGTTAAAGTTCTCAACAGAAGTAGTGAATCCAGAGCAAAACCATTGAGTGTAAAAAGAAGTAAACCGAATGCAATAGCGTTAACAGTTGGCGATTTACTATGATTGACTTTTTGTAGCGTATTAATGTTTGCTATCGTTTTTATTACGAAGTACATAAAACAATTGTTTGGGCTGTGAGGATTGATAACAGATATTATTAAGCAGCTCGTATATGCGCTGGGGCGGATATAATTGACGTATTTCTCTCTAAATGATGAAGTCGCGTTAAAATTATCAAATATGGCTACCCGTTTGCTAGGGAGTCTGTTCGTCAAGCGGAAGGAAAGATGATATTTTAATAAGGGTTAGCGATGGCGTTACCGATTGATATAAAAAGGTTGTTGGCCGGCGAGGTGATCGAGTCGGAGCGTCTTGAGTTTAAGGCTGGGTGGAATCCTGAGGTGGTGTTGCGCTCAATTTGTGCCTTTGCTAATGATCTGCATAATTTCGGTGGCGGTTATATTGTGATCGGTGTGTCGGAGCAGATTGGGGTGGCGCAGTTGCCGCAGGTGGGTTTGCAGGCGAACCAGATTGATCCGATTCAGAAAGAGTTGTTGGCGATGTGCCATTTTATTGAGCCGCATTATTTCCCACAGACCGAAGCGGTGCCGATTGGAGAGGGTTATGTGTTGGTGATTTGGTGTCCTCCGGGCGATGTGCGCCCTTATCGTGCGCCAAGAACCTTGGGGAAAACGGAGCAGAAAGCCAAATCCTTTTTTGTGCGTCAGCTTAATTCGACGGTGGAAGCAAAAGGGGAGACGTTAACCCAGCTTATGCAATTGACGGCGAAGGTGGCGTTTGATAACCGGGTGAATCAATTCGCGTCATTGGATGATTTGGATTTAACTTTGATTGCCGCGTTTTTGCGGGATATTAATAGTGGGTTGTATGGTCAGTTACCCAAAATGAGCTTTGCGGAGATTTGTCGGCAAATGGCGATTGCGCGTGGACCGGATGAGCATTTGTTGCCGGTGAATGTGGGGTTGTTGATGTTTAGTCAAACGCCGGAGCGTTTTTTTGATAAAGCGTTTATTGAGGTGGTTGAGTATCACGATGCGATTGGCGACAAGATGACTGAGCGTTGCTTTAAAGGGCCGATTTCGCAACAGTTGCGCGAGGTGCTGGCTTATTTAAACAGCGCGGTGGTACGAGAAAGAGTGATAAAAGTCAGTGGTCAGGCGGAGGCGGTGAGAGTGTTTAATTATCCGTTTGAAGCGTTAGAAGAGGCGGTGGCGAATGCGGTGTATCATAAAAGTTATGAAAAGCCGCGCCCGATTGAGATTAATATTCGCCCCGATTGTATTGAGATTTTATCGTTTCCAGGTCCGGTTCCACCGGTGGATGATCAAATGCTAAAGCGTGAAAGAGTGGTGGCGCGGGATTATCGCAATAGTCGAATTGGCGACTTTTTAAAAGAGTTGAAGTTGACTGAGGGACGGGGAACGGGGTTTCCGAAAATGCGTCAGTTTTTTAAACATAATGGTTCGCCACCACCGGTTTTTGAAACCGACCCTGAGCGCAGTTATTTTTTAACTACGTTTTTTCCGCATCCGACGTTTACGCAAATGCAACAAGCCAAGCGTGATGAACCGGGTTTTGGCACTAAGTTGGCACTAAGCTGGGACCAAGCTAAAACTAATAAAAACAGTATGTTGTATTTTATTGAAAACAGGCTGGGGCCAAGCTGGGACCAAGCTGGGACCAAGCTGGATTTAAGTGATGAGCAGGTGTTGATGCTTGAGTTGCTAGAGGGTGAGAAAACGATTACTGAGTTACTTGATTTTGTTGGGCGTAATAATCGAACGAAGTTTCGAAGTGAGGTTTTAAACCCTTTGCTTGAGCTGGGTGTTGTGGAGATGACCGTGCCAGACAAACCAACAAGCCCGAAACAAAAATATCGGCTTAACGCGTTTTTGTACAATTAATTTATACAAAAACGCGTCAAACACACTCTGAGTGCAAGGGACAATTAACTGCTGGATTGGTGTGAATTAAGCTGTAGCAGAGTTAAGCTCAATTTCCTCTAGGGTATCAATAAAAACACCGAGGCTTTGCTTGTAGGCCGGTGAAGCAATTTGGTTTTGCGCCCGTCTTAGCAGTGCTGCGGCATCAATCAGGGCTTGGTTAAAAATTTGTTTGTCGGAAGGTTTTTTGGCATCAACAATATTTTTGACATTGCTAATACCGATACTGTCATCCCAAAACTCATTTTGATTATCAATAAAGCCAGATACAGATTGAGTTTGATCGGGTCTTGCTTGGGATAATGCAACCTTTTCAGCCGCTATTCGCTCCTGTTCGCGCTTTAAGATCTCTTGTGCCTCATCGAACTGCTTGCGCTGTTCAAGTTGCGCTTTTGCCTGCTGAATAACAAGTCGCTGGCGCATCAAAGCCTCATCTAATCGCTCACCCCATTCATCACCCATGGATACCGAACCAACCTCATTGATGAAAGATTGAATTTCATCTTGAGTGCTCATTGGGTTTAATGGGTTGTCAAACTGACGAAACAGCGTGTTAATTTTTTCGATACGTTCTTTTTCTTCACGCTCTTTAGCCAGTTTTTCTTGGCGTTTGCGCTCTTCATACTCTTCTGCAACCTCTTTCAGCGGCTCCTCAATTTCGAGCAGTAACGCAGTTAGCTCTTTAGCTTTAGCATCGACCTGACGACCATATTCCAGAGCATCCGCTTTAAGCTCTTTACGCCGCGCTTCAATAGCTGTTCTTCGAGATCTGACATCAGCTATTGCCGCTTTAACCTCTTTTAATTGAGTGTTGTCTTGAATGCTTGCTACGACTGGGTAGCGATCCTTAAGCTCCATGATGGCTGCTTTGGTAATGTCATAAACGATGGGTTGAGTTTGCATAATAAATCCCTCCTGTTGTGTTCATAGGGATAGAGTGGGGCGGGGAGGCTAATTTAAACCTCCGACCCAAAAACCACTTAAAAAGATACTAAATAAGATCCAAACAAAACTTTTTTTAGATTTTATTTGGGTGTTTTTTGAACCAACTTCAACACGCTATCACCGCCTGATAATGCATAGTTTGAGCGGTAATGAGATTGCGCATCCTCAACACTAATATCAAGCTCATCCGCCGCCTGCTCAGCGCTGTTTAGCCAACCCTTTAGACGCCCAAACTCGACATTCAATTTAGCGGCAAATTTTGGAGAAAGCCGTAAGTGTTGATTCCCGTTTTTAAAGGCTCTTGCTTCAAACAAGACGGCGTGTTTACCGTTAGAATCTATGTAGCAAATTTCGTTTTTCTTGCCGGATTCCCAGTGGAAACTGCGGTGATTGTGAATCACGTTAAACCCAAGATTTCCAGCCACTGTAATAAGATCATCAATCATAATGGCCGCACGCTCTGATAACCCACACCATTTACCGCTTTCCCAAGTCCAGTGGCTTTTAAATATTCCACCGCATGAA
>JACUUF010000245.1 GCA_014859465.1 Methyloprofundus sp. | reverse complement strand
TGGCCTGTCACGCCGGAGGTCGCGGGTTCGAATCCCGTCCGCTCCGCCATATTAAGAAACCTCGACCCATTTTTGGCTCGGGGTTTTTTTTTGCTTAAAATAGTGTTTGTAAAAGAAGGGGAATGAGGTATTAGCTCGTTCAAAGGATCTGTTTAGATAAATAACAAACAGGCGTCATATAGTTCAATCAATCGGTTAAGGCTAATCAAATGCTGTCAAAAATAAGAGAAAAAACACAAGGTACTTTTGCTTGGGTAATCTTGATATTGATTTGTGTCCCTTTTGCATTATGGGGATTGCAAAATTATACTGAGGGCGGCCAAGAAAGCCCTGTTGTTATTGTCGGTGATAAAGAGTTTGTACAGCGAGATGTGAATCAGGCTTATGCTCAATTCAAACAGCAATATGCTGAAATGCAATTACCTGAAGAGATGTTAAGAAAGCAGGCAATTGAGAAGTTAATTCGTGATGAGCTTTTACTGCAGCATGTGAGCGCTGAAAAGTTATCTATTACTGATGAGACAGTGCGTAAATTTATTGCTTCACTACAGTATTTTCAGCGTGATGGGCAATTTGATAAGAAGCAGTACGAGACGCTTTTGGCTACTCAAGGTATGACATCTACGCAATTTGTTAATCGTATCCGTAAAGCATTGCTAATGGAACAATATCAAAAAGCGGTAACTGAAAGTAGCTTTGTTTCTCAATATGATATTAATAGCTTTTTTAAAATCCAGAACCAAACTAGGCATATTGAGTATGTAACAGTCAACGTGCCGTCAGTGAGTGAGTTGCCGGCAAGCGATGAAATTAATGCCTATTACCAACAGCATATTAATGAATACCAATCTGCTGAGCAGGTTTCAGTTGAATATGTAGAGTTAGTATTAGCTGATTTGATGGCTGATATTTCGCCTACAGAAGAACAAATAAAAACCTATTACGAAGAGAATAAAGCGTTATATTCGAAAAAAGAACGTAGAAAAATAAGCCATATTTTATTTGCTAAAACTAAAGATACGACTGAAGAGCAAGCCTTGGCTAAAGCAAAGGCCGCACAAGCACGATTGGCGAATGAAAAGTTCTCAGATTTAGCCGCTGCTTTATCTGATGATTCGTTAACTGCAAAAAGCGGTGGTGATTTAGGTTTATTTGAAATTGGCGTTATGGAACCTGCTTTTGAAGTTGCAGCAGCAAAATTAGCGTTAGGCGAAGTCTCTGAACCTGTTAAATCTGCTTTTGGTTATCATTTAATTACTGTTACTGAGTTGGTTCCTGCGCAAACAAAAGCCTTTGCCGATGTTAAAAATGAAGTGTATCAAGCTGTACAGCGTGCTGAAGCAGAAACTCAATTTTATCAGTTAGGTGAATTACTGACTGATCTGAGTTTTGAAAACTCAGATAATTTACAGGTTGTGTCTGGTGAGCTAGGTTTGGACATTAAACAAAGTGAGCTTTTTGGTCGTAGCGCAGGTGCCGGGATTGCTAGTGAAGATAGCGTTAGAAATATCGCTTTTTCTGAGGCTGTTTTACAGGGACATAATAGTGAACCGGTCGAACTAGGCGATAGCCGTTTAGTCGTTTTGCGTTTATTGGAGCATTTGCCTTCTGAAGCTAAGCCTTTGGCGTTGGTGCAGCAAGAAATTATTGAAGCTATTCAACGTGATAAAGCTAAAGCGCAGGCACGTACAGTCGCTGAGAGCATTAAGGCTCAGCTAGCTTCGGGCATTACTTTAAGGGATGCGGCTAAAGCTCAGGGTTTAGTTGTTGTCGAAATTGCTGAGTTAAAGCGTAATAGCGGCGATTTGCCGTGGCAAGTTAATCAAGCTGTATTTAAAGCGGCTAAGCCTGTAGCGGGAAAGCCAACGGTATTAGTTGTCGATTCTATTGAGGGCAATCAAACGGTAGTTAGTGTATTATCAGTTACTGATGGCGCTCAAGATGATGCCACTGAACAGGTTAAGTTGGCTGAAGCGAATATTGCTAGAGCTTTAGGTCAAGCTGATTACGGTGCTGTGATTGAAGGTATACGCGCAGTGACTAAAGTAATAGTTAAAGAGTAAATATCCTTTACTAACCAGCAACATAAAAGGGGCGTATCGCCCCTTTTTTGTTGCTGCGGTATTAAGCGATTATTAAATTCTGGGTCTTAAAAATTAAGATGAAGCAATGCCTGCAATATTATAACCACCATCGACATAAGTGATTTCGCCTGTAACGCCTGAGGCTAAGTCAGAACAAAGAAAAGCAGATACATTACCGACTTCTTCAATCGTTACATTTTTCTTTAGTGGCGCGGTATCCGCGGCTTTACTGAGCATGGATTTGAAATTATTAATGCCGGCTGAAGCTAATGTTTTGATCGGACCAGCAGAAACGGCATTAACACGCGTACCTTCCGCGCCTAAAGCAACAGCCATATAACGAACGTTAGCTTCTAAGCTGGCTTTGGCAACACCCATCACATTGTAGTTTGGAATGGCACGCTCAGCACCTAGGTAGCTTAATGTCAGTAATGAGCCGTTGCGTCCAGCCATCATTTCTCTGCCGGCCTTAGCTAGAGCTGTGAAGCTATATGAACTAATGTCATGGGCGATTCTAAAGTTTTCGCGTGTTGTGGCGTTAACAAAGTCGCCATCAAGTGCATCTCTAGGAGCGAATGCAACAGAATGTACGATACAATCTAAGCCATCCCAGTGCTTGCCTAGTTCAGTAAAAACATTGTCGATTTGTTCATCGCTGCTTACATCGCATTCGATAGTAATATTAGAATTGCATTCTGCGGCCATTTTTTCTACGCGGCTTTGTAATTTTTCATTTTGAAAAGTAAAAGCGATCTCTGCACCTTCGCGGAACATTGCTTGTGCAATACCCCATGCAATTGAGCGATTACTGGCCAAGCCAACAATAAGGACACGTTTGCCTTGCATAAACCCCATTTTTATTCCTCCAGTGAGTGTTATAAGTTTATTTTACTCGGTAAGTATCTACGAGCTATTTATATAAGTCCAGCTTTTATAGGTGCTGGCAGGTTGGTTAATAGTCTTTTTTTAGGCGTATTTGTGCGCGCTCTACTAAAGCAAAAAACTGTTCTAGTTGATTTTGTTCTTTAGTTGATTTGAGTTGATCAAAGTGTCCGCCTATGAGTAGTTTGGTTCGGCTATTGCTGTAAGGTTTAGAAGAGCGAATAAGTAGATCAAAGTGAATGCTGAGCTCGTTAGGGAGAATGAGTATGCAGTTTTTTAATAGATCGCCACGCATTAGCCTTGAGGTGTTGCTATTAATAATAAGCCCAATGCCATTGCGAGATATATCGCAGACGACGCCACCAACGGTAAAGTTTGTTCTATTGGAGGTGCCTTGAAAGGTTAAGTTGTAAGCGCTGATGGCTATTCGAGGTGAGTTTCTGCGTTGGGGATAGTAAATGCGTTTCGGTAAGGGGGCCTTAAAGTAATGTTCACCAAGAGATTCAGCGGGTGAGATGTCTGTGATGACAATAGATAAATGTATATTGTTTAGGAATGTAGTTAACTTTAATTCTTTGCATTGCTTAAGTAGTTTATTGCCTGAGTCAGGCACTAACTCATCTAGTAGAATTTGCTGTTTAGCTGCTTGTACATCAATAATATGTGATGTATAGGTTGCATCTGAGTTCTTCAGTTTAATCGTACAAAAAGCGGTGTTAGCTTCAATCGCGCTAAGTAAATGTATCACTTTAGTGGGATCGGTCACAAAATTAGGGTTGTGATTTTCTACTATTGAGTTAGATTCTTCCGTCATTGTTTTTTTTGTGAAGAATTTTTTTATCAGTGTCAGCATAAGCAAAGAAAGGGCGTAAGAAAAAATAAAATTATATAGCTTTAAGCATCTTTTTCATCTGAGTTTGTTATTTCATCACTGTGATGCGTGCTCGGTAAGCTTAGGTTTTTGCGGACATCTAAACTGAATTTCACACCGATAGGTGAAATTACGCCTTTACCTATAGAGTTAAGTGTTAGTGCTGTCATCATTGCTGCTTTTTGAAAGTTGGAGCATTTACGCATCAGTAAAGAGAAAATAAATAAAGCTTGGTCTTCGTTAATTTCATTGCTTTCAATCATATAGTCGGCTATTTCTGCTAGTTGGATATAGGCTTTGATTCTCTTTTTTCGGTTGATAAAACCTATGCTAGGCATATTTTTAAGTAGCTTCTCGTAAGCTTCCGTCGTTTTTCTTTCTTGCTCTTCTTCGCACATAAAATAGCCTTGCTTTTATTTCTTTAATGGAAACAATTAGTTTGATGTTACGGGTATTGTTAATTAATAAAAACAGAGTAATATGCTTAACATTAGACAAATAAAGACGCTCTCTTTTTAGAGTATATTTTAACAGGATATTAACATGACAAACCTTAATAGAGACATTGCAACCGGTATTTTATTTGTAGCTGGGCTTTGGGGTTTTATTTCCGGTCAGTTTATTATTTCAACAGTCTTGTTCGCTAGTGCCACTGTTTTAAGTAATATTATGCCCAAAGCAGAGCTAAACTAATTTTTTAAGCGTTTTATTCAGTAGTTGATGTAAAGTTTTTAACCTCCTCGTGTTATAGAGCTGTTTGACCAGTTCAACTTTGTGCCCTCTTTGTCTTTATGACTCAGGGGGCTTTTTTTTGTCTGGAGATAAGGGTTATACTTATTTACTATGTTAAATAAACGTAACCGTCAATTAAACCACACATTCTCAACCGCCTAAAATAAGTGCAGACTA
>JACUUF010000244.1 GCA_014859465.1 Methyloprofundus sp. | reverse complement strand
ATTGAGTCACATTTTAACGTGTCTTTGTGTACGAAGGATTGTATCCAATCCATGGAGCCTGGAAGATGGCAAAAATACAATCAGTTGAACCAAATGTTGCAGACTTAGCTAACGGTTGGCTTAAATCTTACAATTTACCCTACAAGCTTGAGCAAGAGTCATTAAATTCCGAAATTGACAAGGCTTTGGATGATTACCATTCCAAAAGTGGTGGTAAGGGCGGCAACCGTCCAGATACAAAGTTGTTGTTGCGGGATAATAAACTTAACTTTTTTCCGGTTTTAATCGAGTATAAGGGTTATAAGGACAAGCTTGTTAAGCTCAATGCTGATGGGCAAGTTGACAATCTCACAGCTAAAAATGAACCTAATTTTAAAAATATCAAAGAGTTTGCGGTTAATGGCGCGGTTCATTATGCTAATGCTGTTCTTCACCATACTAGTTACACCGATATTATCGCCATTGGTGTAACTGGCTATAAAGATGCTTCAGGGAACTTGCAGCATGAAATTGGTGTTTATTACGTGTCAAAAGCGAACTTAGGGGCTGGTCAGAAAGTTGGTGAATTCGCAGACTTATCATTTTTGTCTAATGACTACTTTGATGATTTTATTGAAAAAGTAAACTCACTTAGCCTATCGCAAGAAGAGCTTGATAAGCTCAAAGCACAACGTGAAAAAGAAATTGACATCAGTCTTTCTCGCTTAAATAACGATATTTATCAAAACGAGAAAGGACTTGGTGAAAATGATCGTGTTTATCTTGTAGCTGCCTCTATCATGGCAACATTGGGCATTCCTGGTAAAGTTGCACCGCTCGAAAAGTCTGACTTAAAATCCTCTATCGAAGACGGTAATCGTGATGGTGATATTATCATTAGAAAAATCAAAGCATTCTTAAAGGAAAAAAACATCCCTAAAGAAAAGAATGATTTGATTGTCAGAACACTTCAAAACACGCTCACTACTGAAAACATCAACAAAGTAGTTGACGGTGAAAGTCAGCTAAAAAGAGTCTTCACCAAAATTGTTGATGACTTGGGCATTTACTACAAAATTGGTTTAACAACCGATTTTACCGGCAAACTATTTAATGAAATGTACGGCTGGCTTGGCTTTTCACAAGACAAATTAAATGACGTGGTTTTGACACCTTCATACATCGCAACCATGTTGGCCAAGCTTGCAAGAGTCAATAAAGATTCTTATGTTTGGGATTTTGCAACAGGGTCAGCAGGCTTGTTGGTCGCTGCTATGAACGAGATGCTCAATGATGCTAAAAACACCATAACCTCTCCTGAAGAATTGGCCATTAAAGAAGCTCAAATAAAAGCAGAGCAATTGCTGGGTTTAGAGCACCTCGCAAACATATATATGCTCGCCATTCTTAATATGATCCTGATGGGTGACGGTAGTTCAAATATTTTGAACGAAGACTCTTTAAAATTTGATGGTAAATATGGGTATAAGCAAAGAGATGATCAGCCAGATATATTCCCAGCTGATGCGTTTATCCTAAACCCGCCTTATTCCGCAACAGGTAACGGAATGAATTTTGTTGAGAAGGCCTTAAAAATGATGAATAAAGGCTATGCCGCGATAATTATTCAAGGTTCAGCCGGAACAGGTAAGGCAAAAGAAATAAACAAGCGCATCCTTAAAAAGCATACATTGATTGCTAGTATTAAAATGCCTATCGACATTTTTATTGGAAAGTCGAGCGTACAAACTTATATCTATGTTTTTAAAGTCAATGAAGCCCACCACAAAGATGAAATGGTCAAGTTTATTGACTTTTCTAACGATGGTTACACACGTACTAATCGAAAGAAAGCCAGTAAAAACCTAAGAGATACTGACCGTGCGAAAGAGCGCTATCAAGAAGTGTTGGACTTAGTGCGTTTTGGTAAAAGCAAGTTAAATATTCTCACTGAAGATGAATATTACGAAAACACCATCGACCCAAGCAATGGGGCTGACTGGAATCAATCTATTCCAATTGACACAAAACCAACGCTGGATGATTTTAAACGAACCGTTAGTAACTATTTAGCTTGGGAAGTTTCCAACTTATTAAAGCAACAAGGTAATGGGATTGACGTTTCGGGAAAGTAGCCTCCCCACTTAACAAGATGCTAAAAAGTGTTGAGTGGGGTCAATTCAAACTAGGAGATTTATTTGATGTTCAGACATCGAAAAAAAGATTCGATGCGAACAAGGTTACTGTAATTAAAAGCGGACAGTATCCGTATGTTGTGCGTCAGGGATCTAACAATGGCCAAAAAGGCTTTATTAGCGAAGATGAGTCATTTTTAAATGACGGCAATACGATTTCTTTTGGACAAGATACAGCAACAATGTTTTACCAAGAAAAACCCTATTTCACAGGGGATAAGATTAAAATTTTAAAACCAAAAGAAAAACGTTTCCGCAAAGAGAATGCCCAGTTTTTCATATCGACAATGGCGAAAGCCTTTAGCTCATTTTCATGGGGTAGTTCAAGTTTTAATGTAAACATCATCAAAAGCCAATCATTAACTTTACCTGTGTTAGGTAGTAAAAAAATCGACTTTGATTTCATGGAACGCTTTATAGCAGAGCTAGAAGCGGAGCGTATAGCAGAGCTAGAAGCGGAGCGTATAGCAGAGCTAGAAGCGTATTTGTCTGCGGCTGGGTTAAAAGACTGTCAGCTAACACTAGAGGAACAGCAGGTTTTGGATGACTTCGAGCATGGTAGATTTGTTTGGGGTGAGTTCAAGTTTAAAGAAGTTTTTGACAATATCGTACAAGGAAAACGACTCAAAAAAGATGATCAGATTCCTGGTGACATACCTTTTGTTATGGCTGGCACAACCAATACAGGTGTGGTGAATCACATTTCAAATCCAGTAGCCAGTTTTCCAAAAAACTCAATTACGGTCGATATTTTTGGGAATGCTTTTTATCGCAGTTTTGATTTTGGTGCAGGTGATGATACAGGTGTTTATTGGAGTAAAAAATGCAACTATGCTAGAGAAGCAATGCTGTTTTTTACAGCGTCAATGAGCAATGCTCTTGAAAGAAAGTTTGACTATGGCAATAAGTTAAGAAGCTCTCAAAGTTTGGACATGAAAATGCAGTTACCGACTCTAAATAACCGACCTGATTTTTTTTCAATGGAAACCTTAATTTCTGCTATCCAAAAACTGGTCATTAGAGATGTAGTTCAATACGCTGACCAAAAAATAGCGGCGCATGAACAAGTTATTAACGCTAGCTAGGTTGATGAGTGGTGTATTAATTTTTAACGGAGTTGATGTTCTTGCTTCTAGTAATGTGCATGAAGGTAATTTACTATGTTGAAACATAACACCGATGATTAGAGGTTTTACTACCGACCTGGGAAGC
This sequence comes from Methyloprofundus sp., assembly GCA_014859465.1. Lineage (GTDB taxonomy): Bacteria > Pseudomonadota > Gammaproteobacteria > Methylococcales > Methylomonadaceae > Methyloprofundus. The sequence continues at coordinate 1,400 of JACUUF010000244.1, read as the reverse complement.
CGAATGAGAGGTTGAATTCTCATAAGAAGCACGTCTGCGCTTTGTAGCTTTCAATAATCGGAAGTAATTGCTTAGTAAGGAAAACCTCAATCTACATAAGGAATCAAGAATGGAATTTATCATCCATTATATATCCAAAGAGCAGAACGTTACTTCAGCTACCTTAACTCTAAAATCCCAGTTATCTACTTTTGGGGACGGTGTTGAGGAGGCTGTATTTCTTGAAAAGCTAGAAAAGTTGTTTAAGTCTGATGGAATGCTTTATGGTAGCTTTCCAGAAAGTTCCCAATTTTTAGATGACTATAAAGAACACAGTAGTCAATTAAGTGATGACTTAGATCTAATCGAATTTAGTAAAGAAAGTGCTGAAAAGCTCAGAGGTGCCATGGCAGATTCAAGATTGGCAACTGGGGGCTTTATATGCTATATAGCATATGAGTCATCAGGTAACAAATACTTGATGGTTTTAATCCTTAATTTAACTGATGCGGTCACGCTAAAAGAAGATGGTGATAAGTATACGGTTGTAAATACTGAGCATTTAGACCTTAGTCACTTAAGAATGGGGTTAAAGTTTAATGTAAGTGCATACTCAAATAATGATGAAGTATGTGTTTATTTTCAATCAGGTGGAAGCAGGGAGCCTTCTGATTACTTTTACAAAGATTATGCCGGCACTGAAGATGTTATTCCCCGACGTAAATCGACCAGAAAGCTCGTCGATTGGATTGATAAAGAGTTAGATGCAGCTGCATCGTTTAATTCTTGTGAAAGACATGAAATGAAGTCTCGATTTGACAACTTTCTGGAAGGTAAAGATAAAGTGACATTGGTTGGTTTAAAAGAACTTTTTTACCCAGGTGATCGAGAAAAACAAGAGGTCTTTATTCAGTCTGCGAATGACGCCATGGTTCCTCAGGAAATCGTCCTAGATAAATCGGTTTTGAGTAAGTACAGGACTTATAATGTCAAGCTAGATGATTCAAACGTTAATTTGAAGTTTACGGCGCGGGACGATGAAAATCACAAAATTATTCCCGACCATGTACACAAAACACTCACTATACCGAATGTCGATGAGAAGATATTAGAGCAACTGAAATGATTGAATTTCTTGATCGTATTAACTCAGTTTTTGATGAGGCGCGCTCCGTATCCTTGAGCGGCAATGTTGTTGAAGCTCATTTTGAATTTTCTGAAAGTATTGTCCAGCAGTTGAAAAATCTGTCAAGCCATGTTTGTTTTGAATGTTTTGATGAAAAAGAAGAGAAGGCTCAGTTAGGGCAGGTCTCAGGTCACTTTTCAGTTGAGTTTAACTCCGATCTTATAAGAGAAGTTAGCTCTGAATCGGCTATTGCTAATCTAATTATTATAAACCGCGACGATCCAGTTAAGTCTCT
>JACUUF010000041.1 GCA_014859465.1 Methyloprofundus sp. | reverse complement strand
TCTAGGCAGGCGATTTTGTAGCCTTGGCGTTTTTCGATGGTTTCGACAAACATGGTGGGTGCGGGCATCGAGCCAAGCAATGATAATAAGTGGCGTAGAATAATAGGGGGCGTGGTACGTCTCCGATTATTCTATTATTTCCGAACCTACGCTACTGTTCATACCCAAAATAGTTACTAGTTAATGTTTATAGTACAATGATGCCTTTATCAATCTTTATCTTAAACGGAACTTAACATGAGCAACAAACCAACAGATACGCCGACACACAACCCGATCATTATTGATCCAAGAATGCTTAATAACTATTACGATCACGATGACGAAATTAGTTTGGTCGATTTATGGCTGTCTTTGGTTAAACACCAAAAGGTTTTCTGGTTGACGTTTTTGATCATTATTTCTCTGGGTTTTGTCTTTTCAATCAGCCAACCGACCCTTTATGACTATACCACCACAATTGAAATCGGTACAAAAGCTGATAAAGAAACGCTGATCCAGCCAGTTGAAACCGTCAAATCAGAAATTACTAGCGCCTATATTAATCAGGCGCTTCATGACTATTACAATGACAATGACAATGACAATGACATTATCAAAGTTGATGTTGAAAATCCAAAAAATACTAGTCTGCTGATCATTAAGAGTAGCGGTTCAATCGAACAAGAAGCGATGCATCTTACTATCCAGTCTAAAATTCTTGATACGTTAACACGCAAACATAGCGCATCAACACAGGCAATTATTGAATCACTTCAATCTCAAAAGCAGGTACTGTTAAATCAAATTGAAGACCTAGAAAATGAAACCTTATTTGCCAGCCGCAAACTATCAACCGAAAATGCATTGAAACTGGCTCGTACACAACTAGAGAAATTGATAGAAGACGCCTCTGATATTGAAAAAAAGATAGCGCGACATGCAACACTTAAAGACTTGCTGCATGATCAATATAAGAAGGATATCGACAATCTCAATATTGCATTAAAAAATCAAAAAATTGCTGCCAAAGGTAATGCAGAAACACCACTATTAGTCATACTAACTTCAGAGTTACAACAATATCGCACTCATATTGCATCACTTGAAGAACGATTAAATATTGGCTTGCCAGCACAAGAACAAGAGTTGCTTCAACGAGTCGCTGATAATAAGCGCGCCCAGGAAAATCAACAGGTCGCCATACAACAGGCTGAATATGCATTATCTAAATTAATGATTGATCGTGAGCGTGAGCTGAAATCACTTAAAACACAACTGGCTGAGCTAGAACATGATATTCAAGCTCTGCCTACGACACATGCGGTGGTGCCACCCTCTCGTTCATTTGAACCAGCAAAAAACAAGAAATCACTTGTGATCGCAGTATCCATCGTACTTGGTTTATTTATGGGTTTATTTGCTGCCCTGTTTGCAGGATTTATTGCCAAGGTTAAAGAACAAAATAAGCAATAACAGTGCGCTGACGTTGGACTAACCGAAAATTGCTCCTGCATTTTCGGCATACCGACCATCCATGGTCATAAAGTCCAACCCACGATAAGGAAACCCGTAGGTCGGGTTTTAACCCAACCAATCCTCGACACCACATTGCGGTTTAAACCCTGAAACGTGTGCCATCAAAATATCTCGGACTTTTTGTGGTGCCGTAAACCACCGCCCGGCCTTGTGCATCACTCAGATCGTGGCAACCAGTATGCCAGTCACGAATACCGAGAACATTTAGCAGTGCTGGGTATGAAGCAAAGCATGAACGGAAGGGTAATTGTTGGGATAATTCGCCAACCGAACGATTGTTCCGTAGCCTAAAACATGAACAGCTCAACCAAGAAACACTCAAAACCTAAAATGCAGGGAAACTGAGCGTGATCGATTAGGTGGTTTTCTACCGTGGCAAACGATTACATTGAGCATTGGGTTATCAATCGCCTCTCGAATTGGAAGGGGAATATTTTAAAATTAAAAACGCTGGCTGAAGAAGTGTGCGGTTTTTGTTGACCATTTCACTCTTCGCCAACCAGAACGACAAAACACTTAAACATCAATCAAATCCTACTGAACAACTGGCTGCCTGTCTTTAGCTAACAGCAGATAAAAAGCAGGCACGATAAATAAAGTAAATAAAGTCCCCACGCCTAGCCCGCTGGTAATGACCAGGCCAATATCAAATCGGCTCGCCGCTCCGGGTCCTGAGGCCATCAGCAAAGGCAGCATAGCGACAATCATCGATACCGTGGTCATTAACACCGGTCTTAAACGAATTTTGGATGATTGTTCGATGGCTTCGCGTTTTGCCAGCCCTTGTTTTTCTTGCAATTGGTTAGCAAATTCGACAATGAGAATGCCATTTTTTGCTACCAGACCGATCAGGGTAATCAAACCCACTTGGGTGTAAATATTAATGGTGGCAAAGCCAAGCATAATAAAGGCCAGCGCACTGGCAATGGAAAGCGGCACTGAGATCAAAATAATAAAAGGGTCTCGCCAGCTTTCAAATTGGGCAGCCAGCATCAGGTAAATGATTAATAACGACATGAAAAAAGTAATAATTAATGCATTGCCCTGTTGCGCATATTGCCGCGAGCCGCCGGTGTAATCATAACTATAGCCACGAGGAAACTGCTCGTCGGCTTGTTGTTGTAGATAGCTCATGGCATCACCCAAAGCTACCCCTGGTGCCATCATACCGGATAGAGTCAGGCTATTAAGCTGTTGAAACTGGGTTCTTTTACTGGGCTCTACTGAATTCTCTATATGCACCAGCGATGATAAGGGCACTTGATCTCCAGAGGCTGTGCGTAGATAGTAATGCTCAAATTTACTGGTATCAAGCCGCGATAAATCGGGCACCTGAGGAATCACTTTGTAACTACGACCTTGTAGATTAAAACGGTTAACATATTGACCGCCTAGTAAAGTCGCTATATTTGCTCCGATATCTTGCATAGTCAAGCCTAAATCGGCCGCTCTATCGCGATCGATCACTAAGGTGGCTTTAGGTCGGTCAAAATTGACATCTTTGATTAGGAAATTAAATTGGCCGCTTTGCATGGCTTTACCGAGTAATTGCTCGGCAACCTGATCCAGCTTGTTATAGTCAGCATCAGTGACAATAACAAACTGCAAAGGTAAACCTCCACCAGATCCGGGCAAACTGGGACGTGGAATAATGGCTGTCTGAAAACCTGCAATCTGGTTGGCTTTGGCTTGTAGCTCAGGTTGAATCTCCATTTGCGAGCGATTTCGAAGCGCAGTAGAAGGCATTTTAAAGCCACCGAAAACGGTATTGCTATTGCCTCCAAAGCCTAACAGCCAAAAGCTTTCGTCATATTCGGGAATAGTTTCAAACTGTTGCATTAACTCCTTGGAGTAGACATCATCATATGCCAATGTCGCCGTTTGCGGGCCATTGGCCATAAAGAATAAAATACTTTGATCTTCTGTGGGGGCTAGTTCTTTTTGTGACAAACTAAACATAAAGACAATACTGACCATCACTAGCAGCGCAAAAGCGGCAATGAGCCCAGGAAACTTGAGCACAGAATGCAATTGAGTGAGATATTTTTCAGCCAGTCGATTAAATCCATGCTCAACAAATTGTTCAAACTTTCCGCTGGCACCTTTATCCTGTAGTACTTTTGAGCTGAGCATGGGTGCTAATGTGAGAGCAACGATACTGGAGATAATTACAGCGCCTACCAATGAAAAAGAAAATTCGGTAAATAAGGTGCCGACTAGTCCGCCCATAAAACCGATGGGAATGTAAACAGCAACCAGCGCCACGGTGGTTGCAATGATAGGTAGTAATAACTCTCGAGTGCCATCTATGGCAGCCTGAAACCTGGATGAACCCAACTCAATATGGCGATGAATATTCTCCACCACGATAATCGCATCATCAACCACCAGCCCAATGCCTAGGACCATCGCCAACATAGTTAACAAGTTGATTGAAAAGCCCATCAGTAACATTAAAAAAGTGCCGCCTATCAAAGATAGCGGTACCGTGACAGAAGGCACCAGAGCTGCGCGAAAGGAGCCTAGTGACAAATAAATAATCAGCAATACAATGAACATTGCTTCGACTAAGGTGCGAAACACTTCATCTATTGAATCCTGAATAAATTGACTGGCATCATAAGGTAATAAAATACGCAGATCTTGCGGCAAATCTTTTTCCAACTCCAGCAATTCTTTACGCACCAATTGGGCAACGGTTAAAGGATTGGCTCCCGGTGCTTGCTCAATCCCCATAAATATGGCAATTTTGCCTTTATACCAGTTGACCGAGTCATAGTCTTCACTGCCCAGTTCTATTTCTGCAACGTCACTCAGGCGAATTAAGGTATCATTTCGCTGGCCAATAATTAATTGTTTAAAGGCTTCTTCATTGCTTAGGTCGGTTGTTGTTTTCAAGTCTATTTTGACTAGAGAACCTTTAGTCTGCCCGGCACTAGAGAGGTAATTATTGTCACGCAAGGCATCCGCCACGTCTTTGGCGGTAAGGTTTAAAGCCGCTAGGCGCTTGGTGTCTAACCAGATACGCATGGCAAAAGTTTTGTTGCCAAGTAATTGTGCTTTGCCCACCCCAGCAATGGCCTGCATCTTAGGCTGCACCACGCGCATCATATAATCACTGATCTGCGAGGGCTCCATGCTATCGCTATACAAGGCAAGGTACATCAATGCCGTTGAATCTCCGGTTTGAGAAGAAATTACCGGGTCTTCTGCTTCTGCTGGCAATACATTACGCTGACTGGCTACTTTAGCCTGAATTTCTGCGACGGCCGCATTGGAGTCATAATTAAGCCGCATGTGCGCTTCAATAGTTGAAGTGCCTTGCTGGCTGGTGGAGGATAAATAATCAATCCCATCAGCTTCTGAAATCGCTTGCTGCAAAGGGGTAGTGATAAAGCCTTTGATTAATTCGCTGTCAGCACCGGGATAAGACGTGGTAATGGTCACGACGGTATTCTCGGTTTCAGGGTATTGCCGTAATTCCAGCGAGGTGATTGATCGTAGCCCAAGGACTAATATTAACAAGCTGACAACACTGGCCAGTACTGGGCGCTGGATAAAAAGATCAGTAAATTTCACTGTTTTAATGCCTCGCTACGTTCCCCAGGTGCTGGTTGCTTATCAATTGTCACCGACATGCCGTTACGCAATTTAACTTGCCCAGCGCTAACCACTCGATCACCGGCTTTGAGTCCACTAGTAATTTCAACCCGACCAGTTCGAGTCATGCCTGTGTTCACCTGTCGGCTGTTAACCGTGAACCCCTGCTCAGTTGACTCAATGATAAAGACAAAATTGCCATAAGGGTTATAAGCAATAGCGGTGTCAGGCAGCGTCAATACTTGTCTGACTTGGTCTGACACTAATTGTACTTCGGCAAACATGCCAGGATATAACAGACGTTCCGTATTGAGTAGGGTTGCACGTATTTGTAGCGAACGACTATTGCGCTCGATCAGCGGGCTAATGGTGGTTATTTTGCCATTAAACACTTTGCCTGGATAAGCCTGCACGCTAAGCTGGACTTGTTGCTCAAGTTTTACCTGGCTGAGATGCCTTTCAGGTATTTGAAAATCAATAAAAATAGGCGCTCTTTGCTGCAAAGTCACAATGTCTGCTCCTGGCATTAAATACTGGCCTAAATCAACATTGCGTATGCCTAACTCACCAGAAAAGGGAGCCCGGATCATTTTCTTTTCAATAGTGGCTTTTTTAGTTTGAACTGACGCATTGTTCTGATCCAGCAAGGCTAGATTCTGGTCATAATCAGATTGTGAAACAAAATCTTTGTTAAGCAGTTTTTTGCTACGCTCAAATTGAATTTGCGCCAACTTTCTTTCTGCTAACAAGCCCTTTAACTCCGCCTGTTCTGTTTCCATATCCAGCTCAAGTAATAATTCGCCTTTGTTTACCTGCTGCCCAGAATCAAAGTGAATGGTTTTCACTATACCCGCTATTTCATTACTTACCGTCACACCCGACCCGGCCACCAAACTGCCCACGGCCGTTAATGATGCGCCCCATTCAGCTGGTTGAACTTCGGTGGCTGCAACCATAGCCGGTCGAGGTGGCTGGAGTTGCTGCATTGCTTGTTGCATCTGGTAAAATTTAAACCCGAATAATCCGCCAAAAATGACTAGGGAAAAAATCAGGATAATAGTGAGCCGTTTAATCATAATGAGTGTGTAAAATTATCAGGAAGACTTAGTTGAGCATTGTGAGATTATTGACCATCTTTTTTATTTATCATATATCAAAAAGGCGGTATTTCTTAATGTCATTTAGGGTTAAAGATTTCAACCATAACCATCTTTAGCTCAATCCTATCAGCATTTAGAAATGGGCACGAAATAAATGACGCAACTGTTTTTCTGCAAGCAGGATTTCAGTCCCGCGCATGTCAAGCGAGGCTAAAGCGGCTCTCCAAAGTTGTCCAATTTATTCTGCACAAACCGCTTTTTTAGGATTCACTCATCACTGGATAATCGATATACCCCTGCTCATCACCACCATAAAAAGTACTCGGATCCGGTTGATTTAACGGTGCATGAGCAGCAAAACGTTCGACTAAATCCGGGTTGCTAATAAATAACTTACCAAAAGAAATAAGATCAGCAGCACCGGTTTGAAGCCCCTGATTGCCTTTTTCAAAATCATATTCACTGTTAGTCATATAATGTCCATGCCACAGTGATCGCAGTGATTTTATATCAAAAGCAGGCCCTGCTACACCGGGTGTTTCTGAGCCCATTTCAGTAATATGCAGATAGGCTAGCGCAAATTTATTTAATGCTTTAACCGCATAACTAAAAGTCGCTTCAGGATGACTATCTTTTATGTCATTAAAGGGTTGTAATGGAGATAAACGAACGCCGACCCGATCAGCACCCCATATTTTGCTGACAGCTTCGACCACTTCCAGTAATAATCGTGCGCGGTTTTCAATACTGCCACCATAGCTATCATTACGATGATTAGTCCCATCACGTAAAAACTGGTCGAGCAAATAGCCATTAGCGCCATGAACTTCAACACCATCAAAACCAGCAGCTAGTGAATTTTGAGCTGCTTTTTTATACATCTCGATCACCGTCTGTATTTCATCAACAGTGAGTGCATGAGGTGTTTCATACGCTTGCATGCCCTCATTAGTGAACACCTCACCTGCTGGCTTAATCGCCGATGGTGCTTGAGGTAACATGCCATGGGGTAATAATGATGAATGCGACACACGACCACAATGCCAAAGTTGCAACACTATTGTTCCACCCTTTTCATGTACGGCATCGGTCACTTTTTTCCAGCCATCAACTTGTTGTTGACTATAAATCCCTGGGGTACCTGAATAACCAACCGCTTCAGGCGCTATTTGACTGCCTTCACTAATGATGAGCCCGGCACTGGCACGTTGTCGATAATATTCGACATTCATTGCTGACGGTGCCAGCCCGTCACCAGCCCGGCTGCGCGTTAAAGGAGCCATTACTATTCGATTTTTTAGCTTTAAAGCGCCCACTTGAATAGGTGAGAGCAGCGTAATCTGTTGTTTTATAGGGTCAGTCATTGATCTATTCTCATGTAGTGGGTTATAAACAGCTTAAAAACAGGTTTCGCGTATTTTGCTATTTTAGAATAATTAATAGATCAGTCGTCTATTGTTGCGAGCAATACATGAGCTCAGCTTTTGTTTAGCTCAGTTAAGTTGAATCGTGAATGAAGCGCCTTTATCGCCACCTCAAAGGCATCCGTTGTATGATTCACTTTTGTCATCAGTGTTGCTCCTAGCCATAGATAATAGAGTTCTTTTGTTACCGTTTCTGCATCATCGGAAAGTACGATTTCTTTATTATCAACGGCCTGTTGAACACATTGTGCTAAGCGATTGATGACACGATTGGTCCCTTGTTTTAGAGATAAACGCATTGCTTCAGACAAGTCGGAGACTTCGCCGCTGAGTTTCACAACTAAACATTTATCACTTGTTATCTCGTTGCATTGATTATTTTTCCAGCTATCAAAATAATCGAGCAAGCATTTTAATGCTGATGTTTCACAATTCACATGGAGCGCGACATCCAGCGTAGCTAAGTACGCATCAAAATAAGATTCAAGCAGCGCGACACCAAAGTGTTCTTTGGAATCAAAATAGTGATAAAAAGACCCCTTAGGCACCTGAGCTGCTTTAAGGATTTCATTTAAACCAACCGCACTGAATCCTTTGCCGAGAATTAGCCCTTTAGCAATGGATAAAATTTGCTGACGTGTATCAACTGATCGGCTGCGCGTTGCTGTGTTCATGGGCTGACAATAATACAAAATAGACCAGTCGTCTAGCTTTTGTTTATTCATTAACCCAAATAAATGGACACCGCCGCAAAAAAATCTATGCTTTTAAGCATAAAGGCCGGTGAGTTCAGCCAGCAGCTCTCCATTTAAAAGCCTATGTTTTTTTAAGTATTTGATCATCGCTATAGGGCATGAACTGTATCAGATGCTGGCAATTATCAAACCACATGAACTCAAGTAAGGTGAGGAATTATTCAAACAAAGTGCACCTAGAGACATAGGTATCTAAACAAGCCTTAAAGCCTTCTCCAGAGGGACAAACCGGCAAGGATCGGGTTTGCATTTCCCCACCAGGTGTTGGCCAGAAATAGCCCAACATGATTAGGTTGGACGCGGGAAAATAGATAGGTGCCTGATTTTATTCTCCTAACCCCAGCCCTCTCCAGCAAGAGAGCGCAACTTAAGTTTGTAACTTATTGTATTTAAATATATATAAATACCTACAACCTAAAGGGGCGGCGTTACGGTAGACCACTTCTTGTTTAGCATTGAGCAGGGGGTACGTATTCGCTTAATTATTTCCAAGTCCATTTGAACTCTCCTATGAGCTTATGATAGTAAGATTTACAGGTTTAAAAATCACCCTTAGTTTATCAGGGTTTTAAATTGAGAATTGCTGGCCAACATCAGTCTCTAGGCAATATTCACTATAAATGGGTAAAATATGCTTTGTTTTTTAACCCCCCTTTATGTAATCAATATGCTTTTCTCTGCTCCGTACAAATTGCCCTTATTTATTGCATTATTTGCACTCAACTTATTGATCTCACCTCTATTTGCTGCCGAGATTCGTGTCAATATTGACCGTAACCCTGTTAATTTAAACGAATCATTTCAAATTACTTTTAGCGCCAGTGACAAACCGGATGGTGAACCTGATTTTTCACCGCTGGAAAAAGACTTCGAGATTTTAAATCAAGCGCAACAGCAATCGACCCAGATCATTAACACGCAAATGAGCAAATCTATTCAATGGGTTTTAACGGTGATGGCTAAACGTGCCGGCACTCTGATGGTTCCTGTCATTAATTTTGGACAAGATAGTAGTCAGTTTGCTGCTCTCGTAGTCAATAAGGGACAGGCAATTGAAAATAGCAATGAAGATTTGTTTTTACACGTTGAAGTTAGTAATCCTAGGCCGTATATTCAAGAACAAGTAATTTACACCTTAAAGCTCTATCGTAAAGTAAATATCTCACAAGCTGCCCTAACCGAGCCTAAATTAGCGAATGCGGTGATCGAAAAGCTGGGGGAAGATAAAAATTATAACAGCCAATATCAAAGCGATAATTATGTTGTTACCGAGCGTAAATACGCCATTTTCCCGCAAAAAAGCGAAACTATGCGTATTGAACCGCTCATGTTAACGGCTGATGTCATTGTCGCGAGTCAACCGCGTTACAACGGCTTTTTTAATCGCCAAAATACTCGCACTCAGCGGGTTAGCTCCAAAGCCATCACGTTAGAGGTACAAGCTAAACCCGCGGCGGCAGCAAATAAATACTGGCTGCCTGCTGAACAAGTTTATTTAGAAGAAAAATGGTCTGCCGATATAGCACAAATGAAAGTAGGTGAGCCGATCACGCGCACGCTAAGCCTACTGGTAAAAGGCACAACACAGGGAGCGCTACCTGAATTGTATGCGGACAATATGCCCGACCATTTAAAAGCTTATCCAGACCAGCCGACTTTAAAAGAGACCGCCAAAGATGACAGCATGATTGCTTACAGAGAAGAAAAGGTTGCTTTGATTCCAGGGGCTGCAGGCACTTATACTCTACCCGCTATTGAAATCCCTTGGTGGAATACAACAACTCAAAAAATGGCAGTCGCACGTATTGCTGAACAAACATTAACTGCACTTGCCGTTTCTGATACTAATAAACCTATAACGCCAACACCAAACGTAGTGCTCGAAACAGCCGCACCAATAACGGTGGATAATAGCGCCGCTGCGACTATAACAGACCCAGTTGATCAATCCTTATGGTTTTGGCTGGCTATATTTTTTGCTGGCGCTTGGCTAGTGACCTTAATTTACTTTTTATCCCAAAAGAACAAATTAACGCCAAAAAAAGCGGTCTTAGTCGCAACAGAAAAAACCAGAGCCGTAGATAAAATACTGAAAAAAGCATGTAAAAATAATCAGCCGAGACAAGCTAAAGAGGTATTAATTGAGTGGGGACGTGAGCAATTTAATCAATCCAGTTTGACTAAAATCGCCGAGCAATGCGCTCCCGCATTACAAAGTGAAATATTAGCTTTGAATGAGCTTTTGTATGGCGAAAAAAGCAAGCAATGGCAAGGTGCGCCATTATGGTTCGCTTTTAAGGAAAATCAGCCGATAACAACTAAGCAAGCAACAGGAACAGAGCCTCTGCCTCCTTTATATAAAATCCAGTAGCCCGTTTCAGGCCTGCGGAATACCCGATATATGGCAGGAGCGGCACGATTGGGCTATTTGCACATCAGCAATTGAGCGTGTCGGGGGTTTATTTTTTCTCATCCTAGGATGATGAGGCATAGGTATCTACACAACTTTTATACTTTTAAATACAATGAATTAAAAAGTGAAGTTACTCCCTCTCCTGCTGGAGAGGGCTGGGGTGGGGAGAATAAAATCAAGGCTTTATCTATTTCCCCTCATCCAACCTTCTCCCTCTGGAGAAGGCTTTAGACTTGTGTAGAGAACTATGCTTAAAGAGGCGATTATATGAAACGCTTGGCAGCGATAGATTCTCCAAAAAAAGGCATGGAAAAATGGCTTAGATTAAGCTCAATTTAGATGCCCTACACAGTTTCTGGCTTTTGATCGCGCTGCAATAGATTTTGCACTGCACTTAAGGGTGCGAGACCATCGTACAATACGTGGTAAGTTTGCTCAGTAATTGGCATATCAATGCCATACTGCTTGGCTAGCCTATAAGTTTCTCTTGCCGCCGAGATACCCTCGACTTCTTGGCCAATTTCCTGTATCACTTGCTCTCGATTTTTACCTTGGCCTAAAGCTAAACCAAAACGACGATTGCGTGATTGATTATCGGTACAAGTCAGAATTAAATCTCCTAGTCCCGATAAGCCCATCAACGTTTCCTGCTGCCCACCTAACGCGGCATTAAGGCGAATAATTTCCGCAATGCCTCGCGTCACTAAGGCCGCTCGAGTATTTGCGCCAAAACCTATGCCATCGGCAATACCTGCGGCAATAGCTAGGACATTCTTGACCGCGCCACCGACTTGAACACTGATAATATCGGTCGTGGTATAAGTACGGAAACGTGGGCTGTGCATTAACGCCGCTAGCTCATCAGAAAAAGCTTGGTGAGTTGAGGCAATGGTCACGGCGGTAGGTAAATCTGCTGCGACTTCTTTAGCAAAAGAAGGTCCCGATAAAACGGCTGCCGGCGTTTCAGGCGAAAATACACTGGCCACTGTTTGGTGCAGCAATTCACCCGTTTCTGGATTAAAGCCTTTGCTTGCCCAAGCAATTTTGGCATTCTTAGACACGAATGGCTTTATTTTAAGCAGTGTTTCTTTAAAAGCATGACTGGGTACTGATATTAAAATGATGTCGCTAAATTGCGCAGCTAATTGTAGATCATCAGTGACCTGCAGCGCATCAGGAAAAGACAAACCAGCAAGATAACGTTTATTTTGTCTATCCCGCGCCAAATTTTGAATATGTTCGGAGTGGTGTCCCCAAAGTATAGTTTGGTTGCCATTTCTGGCTGCTTGAATGGCTAATGCAGTACCCCATGATCCGGCACCTAAAACGCTAATTTTGCTGGCCATTGTTATTGCTAGTTTAAAGTTTTAGAGTCAGCGGCTTGTTGCGCTTGTTGCAAATGTTGCGCATATAAAGCATCAAAGTTAACGGGTGCTAATAATAATTGTGGAAAGCCACCTTTAGCCACTAAATCTGAAATCACTTCGCGCACATAAGGAAATAAAATATTCGGGCAGAAACTACCGACCATAGGTCCCATTTCAGCATCGGTAAATCCGGCCAAAGAAAAGATGCCTGCTTGCGTTGCTTCAACCAAGTAAGCCACCTTTCCAGCGGTTTTTACCGTGACTGTAACAGTCAGAGATACTTCAAACATAGCGTTTTCTATAGGCGCAGCGTTAGTAGCTAAATTAAAATCTACCGCTGGCTCCCATTTCTGGGTAAAAAGTTGCGGTGACTCAGGGGATTCAAAAGAAATGTCTTTAGTGTAAATTTTTTGAATGGAAAATTGTTTTTCTTCTGCTTGATTTTCTTCAGCCATGATCATTTAAAATAGTATGTGGAAAAGAGAGTTATTTTTTACTCGTGACAATAGGAAGTTTATTTTCTTCCCAGGATTGCATGCCGCCTGTCATCAAGAAAACATGCTCAAAGCCTAATTTAGTTAATGTTGCGCAAGCAGGAGCAGAACGCGTACCTGTATGACAAACAACAATAACATCGTCTTTTTTGTATAATTCAATTTTTTTAAGTTGCTTTTCTATACTGCCAACAGGAATAAGAATGGCATCGGCAATATGACCTTTTTTAAACTCATTGGCTTCCCGCACATCGATAATAATCGGATTACCAGAATTTAACTTAGTCACTGTTAACATTGGCGAAATAGTTTGATATTTGCGTATGCTGGCCTCAACAATATCTTGAATCAAGAAAAAAGTAACAGCGAAAAAGGCAGTGACAAGCATCCAATGATTGGAGGCAAATTCGATATATTGGTCTATCATGAGTCTTTACGGGAAAGTTAGTATTAAAAAGTGATCGGCATAGATATTATAACCAGCCCAGATTTTATTTACTTGTCAGCCGACAAATAACAAATCCAATGAGGTAATTATTATAACGCTTGTTTACTTGCATTGATGACAAAAAATTTCACGCATCATTTCAATAAGCTTAAGCATGCGCGGGTCATCAATATAATAGAATACGCGGTTTGCATCTTTTTTAAAGCCTAAAATACCTTTTTCTCTTAAAATAGAAAGATGCTGTGAAATATTGCTTTGACTGGTTCCCACTTTTTCCACAATATCTTGTACACTAATCGCTTCAGTTCCAAGTACACAAAGGATTTTTAAGCGTAGCGGATGTGACATTGCTTTTAAGCACCGAGCCGCTCGCTCTATATCGGCATCGGCGTATATGGTATGGTTATCTATCGTTTCCATTTAGATATCTTTCCTGTTTAGCAGAGGATGGTTGTTTACGCTTAATAGAGGCGAAGTTGAGTTAGCCTATTAGGACATATATATTTACTATTATTGTACATTAGAAAATGCTAAACAATAGCAAAATCAACTCTATTTAGCAATGATTGTTATTCGTAATAAAAGCATAATATCATTACCTTACTAAAAATAGCTTATTTTAGGTGCAAGATACAAATATTTGCACTTAATTTAGTTTTCCTGCGGAGATTAAAATGACCAAACCAAAACCTCTAGTATTATTAATTCTTGATGGTTTCGGCCTGAGCAAAGAGACCGAGTATAACGCAATTGCTCAGGCTAGCACGCCTTGCTGGGACAGCTTACAAAAGAAATTCCCGATGACTCAACTCAACTGCTCGGGTCGCATTGTTGGTTTACCTGACCAGCAAATGGGCAATTCAGAAGTCGGACATATGCATATAGGCACAGGCCGCTATGTGCCACAGGATTTTTCTCGCGTTAGTGATGCCATTGAAGAAGGTAGTTTTTTTACTAATCCCGCCTTATGTTCAGCTGTTGATAACGCCTTAACCAATGATAGCACTCTGCATATTCTAGGCCTCTTATCAGAAGGCGGCGTGCATAGCCATATCAATCATATTCTCGCGATGCTGGAACTTGCCGCAAAAAAAGGTTTAAACAAGATTGCTGTGCACGCTATTTTAGATGGCCGTGATGTTGCCCCTCAAAGCGCAGAATCTGCTTTAAAATGCTTACAAAACAAAATAGACCAACTTGGTGTGGGTCATATTGCATCAATCATTGGTCGCTTTTACGCGATGGATCGTGACAATCGCTGGGAACGCGTACAAAAAGCCTATAAATTGATTGCTCTTGGTCAAGGAGAATATATCGAAACATCGGCACTAGAGGCCTTACAAGCCAGCTACCAGCGCAATGAAAACGATGAGTTTGTTGAGCCGACGATTATTCTTGATGCCCAGGGCAAAGCAACAACTTTGGCTGCAAACGACTCCATGGTATTTATGAATTTTCGTGCTGACCGCGTCAGAGAAATCAGCCAAGCCATTACAGATGCTGATTTTTCAGGGTTTGAACGCGAACAGTCTGGCTTTCAAGGTGTTTTTGTCACTTTAACCGAATATCATGAAAAATTTACTTACCCCATCGCTTTTGCCTCAGCAGAAATAAAAAATAGCCTAGGCGAAGTCTTAGCACAACACGATTTATTACAATTACGTTTAGCAGAAACGGAAAAATATGCGCATGTGACTTTTTTTATGAATGGTGGCGTTGATCAACCTAATATCGGTGAAGACCGCATTTTAGTGCCTTCCCCTAAAGTAAAAACCTATGACTTACAGCCAGAGATGCATGCCGCTCAAGTGACCGAACATTTAGTTAATGCGATTGCCGAGCAAAAGTACGATGTCATTATCTGTAATTATGCCAACTGCGATATGGTCGGTCATACCGGCAAGTGGGAAGCGGCACTTAAAGCAGTGGAAACTATAGATGGCGCACTTGCAAGCGTCGTCTCTGCCTTAGAAAAAGTAGGCGGACAAATGCTACTGACGGCGGATCATGGCAATATTGAACAAATGCGTGACGCACAAGGCGGCCCACACACGGCTCATACCACAAACCCAGTGCCTTTAGTTTATGTGGGCGGCAATAGAGCTTTAGCAGACGGTGGAAGTTTAAAAGATATAGCACCGACTATGCTGGCTATTTTAGGTATAGAGCAACCGGATGAAATGAATGGTAAATCACTACTTAATTAAATCTTGAAAACTGAATAGATCCGTACGTGAAAATTACCCTACTTTTATTTTTGCTATTTAGCCATTCTTTAATTATGGCTGCTAGCGACAAAGATAAAGAGCTACACCAAGTCCAAAGCAAAATCAAAACAGTATCAGGTAATTTATCACGTTTAAAACAACAACAAGACGATGCCAACAGAGAGCTAAAGCGCATAGAAAAACAGTATGGGGAAATTTCACGCACAGTTCAGCAATTAAGCGCACAAGTTAAACAAAAACAACAACGCATTAACGAAATACAAAAGGAATTAAAGGTCCAAAACCACTGGCTAAGTGCACAAAAGTCGCACTTAGCCGGACAAGTAAAAGCGGCTTATGCGCTAGGACGCCAAGAAGAATTAAAGCTCCTGCTTAATCAAAAAGATGGTAGCCGCTCCAGCCGCATAATGACTTATTATCAATATTTCAATAATGCGCGCTTAGACAAATTACAGCGCATCAACAATAGCCTAGAACTGTTAACGACATTAGAACAAGAAAAACAATTAGAAAGGCAGCAAGTTGCCGATTTAATGGACAAAAGTCAGCAACAACAAGCCCAGTTAAAAGAAACCGCAGCAGAGCGCAAAACTCTTTTAATTAAAATCAAAAAAGACTACCAAAACAATACGTCACAATTATCCCGATTAAAAAAGAATGAGCAGAAATTAAAACGATTAATTACTTCGCTACAACAAAAACTACCAGACACAGAGTTACCCGCACAAAGCAAACAGCCATTTCATACCTTACAAGGGTCACTACCTTGGCCGGTAGCTGGCAAAATCATTAAATCCTTTGGCAGTCAACGCTCTGATAGCCAATGGGACGGGATTTTACTCAAAGCACAAGAAGGTAACCCAGTACAAGCCATTGCCCATGGGCAGGTGATTTTTTCAGACTGGTTTAAAGGCTATGGCTTATTAGTGATCATAAAGCATGACAAAAACTATATGAGCCTATATGCCTTCAATCAAAGCTTGTACAAAGAAAAAGGCGACTGGGTCGAGGCAGGCGACACTATAGCAACGGTTGGTAAAAGTGATGGCCGAGAGGATGCCAGTCTATATTTCGAAATTCGCCAAAAAGACAAGCCCTTGAACCCGATAAAATGGTGTAAAAAACGTTAAATTCTTATTAGTTACATCACTAAAATTTAAGTAAGAGCAAGACAGCAGATTTTTTTTGTAAATATTCAGCTACCCCTGTATTTATCGCCCTTATCGCAAGCTTCTCGCGCAGGGAGAAGCAGATAAGCAAAGGGTCTCTGAATATTTACGATTTTTTACATTACTTGTCTTTATATTGATATAAAATGTAGTGCAACGAGAATTCATTTGGAAGTTATATAACGGAGTTTAAATCGCGTGGTTAATAAAAAAAATATTTTTATACTATTTATAGGTTGTTTTCTAGGTATCTTTCTTTCAATTACCGGCACGGTGCTCGCAGATAAAGATGCTGAGCGGCAAGCAGTGACTTTGCCTTTTGAAGAACTGAGAACATTTACCGAAATTTTCGGGCGTATCAAACAGGATTATGTTGAAGAAGTTTCTGATAAAAATTTATTGGAAAATGCGATACGCGGCATGTTAGTTGGCTTAGACCCCCACTCTAGCTATTTAGATACCGAAGAATACCAGGAGCTCAAAGTGGGCACGACCGGTCGCTTTGGTGGCTTAGGTATCCAAGTAACTATGGAAGATGGTTTTGTTAAAGTTATTTCGCCTATTGATGATACTCCAGCACAACGCGCTGGTATTCAGTCAGGTGATTTGATTATTAAACTAGATGAAAAACCCGTAAAAGGCATGACTCTGAATGAAGCGGTCAAAATAATGCGCGGCGAAGTAGGGAGTGACATCGTATTAACCATAGTACGCAAAGGCAATAATGCCCCCTTTAACGTAACCTTGACTCGAGATATTATCAAAGTACAAAGTGTCCGTAGCCGGACCCTAGAAGAGGGTTTTGGTTATGTGCGTATTAGCAGCTTTCAATCACCTACCGGTGCTGCCGTTCAAAAAGCGATCCAAGAACTAAAAACAGCGAATGGCGGTAAATTAAAAGGCATGGTACTGGATTTACGTAATAATCCTGGCGGCGTTTTAGATGGCGCGGTCTCAGTCAGCGATACCTTTTTAAATTCCGGTAAAATTGTCTATACAAAGGGGCGTATTAAAGATTCGCAAATGGATTTTAATGCAACTCCAGGCGATGAATTAGATGGCGCTCCTTTGGTAGTGCTAATTAATGCAGGATCGGCTTCTGCTTCCGAGATTGTTGCTGGCGCATTACAAGACCATAAACGTGCGATTATTATGGGCACTAAGTCTTTTGGCAAAGGCTCGGTACAAACGATTCTGCCTACTGGTAATGGCGGTGCGGTTAAAATCACTACAGCCCGTTACTACACACCTTCAGGCCGATCCATTCAAGCAACAGGCATAGAACCTGACATTGCACTTGATCGCCTTAAGTTAGAACAGTTAGACGCGGTGAATTTCCAACCCGTTAAAGAAGCCGACTTATCTGGTCATTTAGAAAATGGCAATAAAAAGGAAAGCGACAAAAAAACAGATAAGAAAACAGATAAGAAAACAGAAAAACCAGAAGATGAACAAGGGGTAGATATTCGTGACTACCCTCTTAACGAAGCCCTTAACCTATTAAAAGGCATTGCCATTTTCAGATAAGTTTTAATCTGTTATTGCATGAAAAGCTCAGTTAGCCGAATAAAACTTTGTTTCTATTGGGCGCTGAGTTTTTTTATGTTTGCTAGTTTTAGTATCGCCGCCAAAGATCAGGCAAGAATCGCCCTGATTATCGATGACATGGGCGGACAAAAAGAGCTCAGCTTAAGCGCCCTGCAACTTCCTGGTGCGGTGACTTATTCATTTTTACCCTTTACGCCACACACTCAAGCATTAGCCAAGTTAGCGCACCGACAAGGCAAAGAATTAATGCTGCATGCGCCTATGCAGGCAATAGAACTAGATGAACGAGAGAGGCATGAACTAAGTGCCAATATGAGCGGCAGTGCATTTGAACGTTTATTTATTCGTCAATTACAAGATATTCCCTATATTGCCGGCATAAATAATCATAAAGGCAGCTTATTAACGCAAAATTATCCTGCAATGACTCATATAATGCAGCTAATTAAAGCGCAATACGGTGATGCTCTATTTTTTGTGGATAGCAAAACTGCCGCTGCAAGTGTTGCGCAAGAAGTAGCAACGGACTGGGGACTAGCGACATTAGGACGGGATGTCTTTTTGGATCACGATGACCCAGATCAAGCAGAAATTAGATGCCAATTTAGAAAGCTAATTGCCCTAGCGCTGCGCAATGGCAGTGCTTTAGGCATTGCTCATCCGCAGGTCAATACATTGGCCGTACTGCAAGATGAACTGCATAGAATTGCAGCTTATAACGTAAAGTTAGTTTCTGTTTCTGAATTAGCATTTACACACAATAAAAAAATGCTCGCGATGAAGAAACTTAAACCAGCGCAACCAACCAAGGCTGAAACCGAACCCACTCTACCGGTGCTGGGGGAATACGATATATTTTAAGGAACTAAAATTAAATAATATGCGTTCATAACTATTCTGCGGGAGCGACTTTAGTTGCTATATCGTGGCTAAAACCTCTGGCACAGAATGCAAGCTTCGCATATTACTTAACTCTCATTACTAAGCTGCCAAATAAAGGCGAAACTTAACAAGCCTCGCCCTATTAAGCTATTATTACGCGACAGATTCTTGATACACGACCGAGAAATCATCCATAGCAGCAATAACCTCCTGCGCATTCTCTTGGTCATTTAACTCGAAACTGCTTACCCCAACACGACTCAGATAAAACACCTGATCACGCATAAAATCACCGCTAACGCGAATATCGCCGGTAAAACCAAAACGACTACGCAATAATCGCGCATGGGTAAAGGCACGTCCATCGGTAAAAGCAGGAAAATGTAGCTCAATCAACTGAAAATGCGATAAATCAGCAACAACCTCCTCAACGACTGCATCTGATTGTAAACGTAAACCCAAAGCACCCTTGCGATTGATAAGGTCGGCACCTTCTCTGCGCCAGCGAGTTTGCGAAACAATATTAAAATCTGCATTCAATGGCGCATCATCAGCGATAAATGCCCAGCTATCCTGAGTTAATTGTTTATCTTTAATTAGTTGCATAGACTCTCTCCTTAAATGGATTCATGCCAACACGTCGGTAAGTTGCTAAAAAAGCTTCGTCTTCATTAAGTCGCTGCTCAAGATAAACTTCCAGTAGTTTTATGACTACCGAGGTAATCTCCTCTTTGCTAACAGAAGGTCCTAAACGATCACCAATAGCCGCATCATTTTCCGATGAACCACCCAATGTCACCTGATACCATTCTTCGCCTTTTTTATCCACCCCTAAAATACCGATATGCCCGACACTTTGATGTGCACAGCCATTCATACAGCCAGAGATGTTAATTTTAATCTCGCCTAGGTCATGCACATAATCAATGGAATCTAAGGCTTCATTAATTTCTTTAGCCACACCAATTGAACCAGCCAGTGCTAATGAGCAATAATCCAGGCCTGGGCAACAAATCATATCGGTTGCTTTGCCAATATTGGGCGTTGCTAGTTTTAGACTTGCTAATTTTTGCCATAAAACAAATAGATCCGCTTGTTTAATATCTGCTAACACTAAGTTTTGGCGGTGAGTGGTACGCACCATGCCAAAGCTGTATTCATCTGCTAATCCAGCAATCGCATCAAGCTGTACATCAGTGCAATCGCCCGGGGGGCTGTCAGGCGCCTTTAAAGAAATATAAACAGCACGATAGCCATCTACTTTGTGCTCCGCCGTATTATGTTTAATCCAAGCAGCAAAGCGACTATCTTGAGCTAAATGCTCGGCATAATGGGTATCTTGTGCGGCATCAGCCTGATAAGCAGGCGATGCAAATTGTGCGCACATTTCATTAATGTGCTCAGCAGGAATAACTAGTTTATCTTTAATAAGGGCCCATTCAGCATCCACTTGTTTGCTAAACTCAGCTAGTCCAGTTTCTCTGACTAAAATTTTAATACGCGCCTTATATTTATTATCGCGCCGTCCATGTAAGTTATAAACACGTAAAATCGCCTCTAAATAAGAGAGTAAATGCTCTTTTTCCAGAAAAGGCTTAATCATTTGCCCAATCACAGGAGTACGCCCTAGGCCACCACCAACAAAGACTTTAAAGCCAACAACCCCTTGCTCATTTTTAACTAGATGTAAGCCTATATCATGAAATTGTGTGGCGGCACGATCAAGTTTCGCACCACTCACTGCAATCTTAAACTTACGCGGTAAATAGGCAAATTCGGGATGTAAAATAGTCCATTGGCGGATAATTTCACAATAAGGACGAGGATCTTCAATCTCATCTTTGCAAACACCCGCTAATTGATCCGAAGTGGTATTTCTTAGGCAATTACCACTGGTTTGGATAGCGTGCATTTGCACACTGGCTAATTCTTCAAGAATATCCGGCACTCTTTCTAGCGCAGGCCAGTTAAATTGGATGTTTTGCCGGGTCGTAAAATGACAGTAGCCTTTATCGTAATCACGCGCAATAGACGCTAATTTTCTGACTTGTTTACTAGACAATAAGCCATAAGGGCCGGCAACACGCAATAGTGGGGCGTGAGTTTGGATATAAAGACCATTCATTAAACGTAATGCACGGTATTTGTCCTCAGGAATTTCACCTTGTAAAAAACGCTCAGTTTGATCACGAAACTGAGCAACGCGTTCATCAATGATTGTTTGATCTTTATCGGTATATTGATACATAGAAATGCACTTATGTAGGCGGATTAATCTGAAAGTTTTATGATATACCGCCAGCGATTAAATGACAAAGTTAATTAGTTAGTGATATTATTGCCGGTTGAGTTTCAACATACTTAAAACAATATAAATAATTTATAAATTAAGGGCTAGGGGGTCGTTTTGTTACGTTTATTATTCATTTTTGCTGCGCTGCTGGGTATGCCGCAGTTAGCAATGGCCGAAGAAGCCATTGCTAACTTAGGTTTAACCGGAACTGAGCGAGGTATTTATACTGTTCTGATCTTTATCATCGCCTATGGCTTTGTTATGGCTGAAGAATTCACTGGGCTACGTAAATCTAAGCCGGTGATTATTGCGGCGGCGGTTATTTGGGCGCATGCGGCTGTTTTAGCCGCTGAAGCAGGCGTTTCTACTGAAGCGTTACACGAAGCATTTGAGTTTAACTTAAAAGAATATGCAGCATTGATGCTATTTTTATTAGTTGCTATGACTTACATCAATGCTATGGCTGAGCGCAATGTCTTTGAAGCTTTACGCTCGTGGATGGTAAGAAAACAATTCGGCTATAGACAACTGTTTTTGATTACCGGTGTGGTTACCTTCTTCTTATCTGCCATTGCTGATAACTTAACGGCGGCTTTATTAGTGGGCGCGGTCGTATTGGCGGTTGGTAAAGACAACGAAAGATTTATTGCTATCGGCTTTGTTAACTTAGTTATTGCCGCAAATGCTGGCGGTGCTTTCAGTCCATTTGGCGATATTACTACGCTAATGGTATGGCAAGCTGGCTATGCTGAATTCTTTGATTTCTTCAAATTATTCATGCCATCAGTGGTCAACTACGCCGTCCCTGCTGCTGTTATGTACTTGGCGGTTCCTGATGAGCAGCCTCCCGAAAGCCATGAAGAAGCCGTGGCCTTAAAGCCGGGGGCAATTCAAGTTTGTGTTTTATTCGTCTTAACCATTGTTACGGCTGTTAGCTTCAAACAAGTCTTACATTTACCGCCTTTTATGGGCATGATGGCTGGCTTGGGTGTGTTAATGGTTTATGGCTTTAGACTACAAACACTCTATAAATCAAATGAGAATGACGGACGACATAGCTCTTTTGATATTTTTGATAAAGTTCGTGATGCTGAGTGGGATACTTTATTTTTCTTCTTCGGCGTAGTTTTTGCGGTAGGTGGCTTAGGTTATATCGGCTACTTAGAGCTATTATCTGAAGGCATGTACGGTGGTCTAGGACAAACGCCGGCCAACATTCTTGTGGGTGTCATGTCTGCGATTGTTGATAATATTCCGGTGATGTTTGCGGTATTAAGCATGAACTTAGATATGGATCTATATCAGTGGCTATTGGTGACTTTAACTGCTGGAACAGGTGGCTCTATGTTATCTGTAGGTTCTGCTGCGGGTGTTGCCTTAATGGGCGCCTCTAAGCATAAATATACATTCTTTAGTCACTTAAAATGGACACCTGTTATTGCCGGCGGATATGCTGCAAGTATTTTTGTGCATTATCTAATTAATGGCTAAAGTTGAGTGCTAACAGTATTCAACTGAATACTCTATAAAAGGGAGTAGAATGCAAATTCTACTCCCTTTTTTTATGCCCTATCTTTGTCGGAATAGCTGTCAACCACGATATAATTACCATAGGCCGCATCAGAGCCTTTTCCACAAAAACTTACCAACAATGCTTGGATATTTATGACTGAACACAGCTGGAAACAAGCCTTCTCTGCCTATTTACAGCCACGAATACTAGGCATGTCTTTTCTCGGATTTTCCGCGGGACTGCCTTTTTTATTGGTGTTTTCAACCTTATCCGCTTGGTTACGCGATGCAGGCATCACTTTATCTGTTATCGGCTTCTTTAGCTGGGTAGGTGTCACTTATTCAATCAAAGTAGTATGGGCGCCGGTTATAGACAGTTTAAAGCTGCCCTTTTTAACGCATTTATTAGGCAAGCGCCGCAGCTGGATGCTGTTCGCACAAATCGGCATTGCCGCTGGCTTAATGGCTTTAGCCGAATTAAACCCACAAACACAAATTGAATTAATAGCGGGGATAGCGGTATTTATCGCTTTTTGTTCAGCGACTCAAGATATTGTTATCGATGCCTATCGTATTGAAGCAGTACAGCCAGAATATCAAGCGGCGATGGCCGCCATGTATGTCTTTGGTTATCGCGTTGCGCTATTGGCTTCAGGCGCAGGTGCTTTTTATATCGCTGATTTTATTGGCTGGAATGCCGCTTACTCAGCCATGGCTTTGCTGATGTTTATCGGCATTACAACAACGATGCTGATTCGCGAACCCAAACACCAACAAGATGCCAAAACAAAGGAACTAGAGCATAAAATTGAAGCCAACTTAGGTGTACGCAATAAAAAAGGCTTATTAGCAAGACTGAGCATCTGGTTTTCTGATGCCGTTATCAGCCCTTTTGCAGAATTTTTTGTGCGCAATGGTAAGCTAGGCCTCTGGATTTTAAGCTTAATTGCCCTATATAAAATGAGCGACATCACCATGGGCGTGATGGCCAATCCCTTCTATTTAGACTTAGGCTTTAGCAAACAAGAAATCGCTGATGTAAGTAAGATATTTGGCTTTTTTATGACCATCTTTGGCGCGTCATTAGGTGGTTTATTAGTCATCCGTTACGGCCTTATGAAGCCCCTATTGCTGGGCGCAATACTTGTTGCTGCCACTAACTTATTATTTGTCCTGTTAGCATTATCCGAACCAAATCTTAAACTCTTAGCCTTAGTCGTCAGCGCGGATAATTTAAGTGGCGGCATAGCGACTTCAGTGTTTATTGCTTATTTATCCAGCCTGACTAATAGCGCTTACACAGCCACGCAATACGCACTATTTAGCTCATTAATGACCTTACCAGCTAAATTACTGGGAGGTTTGTCTGGCTTGATTGTTGATGGTTATGGCTATGATATGTTTTTTCTCTACGCCTCTTTTACGGGATTACCTGCAATTATATTAGTAATACATTTAATGCGTTTACAGGATAAGCAAGAGCACTCTATTGCAAATTGACATCCTGCCCCGACCTAAAACCATAGCTATCTACACAAGTCTTAAAGCCTTCCCCAGAGGGAGAAGGCTGGATGAGGGGAAATCATTCACCCTCTGTTTAACAACGCTGTTTAAACTCCACACGCTCAACAAAAAGCATGAATATTAATCTCCCCACCCAACCCTCCCCAGCAAGGGAGGGCTTTGTTTGTATATTCACTACGTTACCAATCACTACAGCAAACATTCGCCATAAGCATAGCCTTCTCCAGCAGGAGAGGGAGCAACCTCACTTTTTAATGCATTGCATTTAAAAGTATAAAAGTTGTGTAGATACCTATGCTGCTACAGAGACAATCACAAAGCATAATCATAATCCACAATCAAAGGCGCATGATCGGAAAAGCGCTCATCTTTGTAAATAGACGTCCTTAAAACTTTATCTTTAAGCTGCTCACTAATAACATGGTAATCAATACGCCAGCCAACATTCTTAGCCCAAGCCTGCCCCCTATTTGACCACCAAGTGTATTGATCCGCCTCTTGATTAACCAGCCTAAAAGCATCATGCCAAAGCCCTTGCTCAAACAATTGCGTCATCCAAGCGCGCTCTTCAGGTAAAAAACCTGAATTTTTCTGATTAGCTTTCCAGTTTTTAAGATCTATTTCTTTATGCGCAATATTCCAATCACCACACACCACATAATCCCGACCGTCATTAGCACGCTCTTGCAAATAGGGCATAAAACGGTCCATAACGTCATATTTAAAGGCCTGCCGTTCTTCTTTAGAGGATCCAGAAGGGAGATATAAAGAGATGACACTAAGATTACCGATTTGCACTTCTAGGTAGCGGCCTTCGCTGTCAATATCGTCAAAACCCATGCCCTGGATAATTTTATTTGGTTTGTACTTACTGTAAATAGCCACGCCACTATACCCCTTTTTTAGCGCACTATGATAATAGCAATAATAGCCCTCAGGATGAAACACGTCCGCTGTAAGCTGCTCAGGCTGGGCTTTGGTTTCTTGAATACAAACTACATCTGCATTTTGCTGGGCAAGCCAAGGAAAAAAACCTTTACGCTCGGCAGCGCGAATGCCATTGGTATTTACTGTAATAATGCGCATTTCTCTTTAACCCTTACTTGCAGATATTTCATTAAAGAAGTATTATACTCTGTTCAAAATTGTATGTTAGTCGAATTTTAGACGTATTAAAGGTCACTATGAAACCAGAAATCCACCCAGAATATAAACAAATCACCGTTACTTGCGGCTGTGGTAACGAGTTTTTAACAGGCTCAGTATTAGGTAAAGATTTACATATCGAGATATGTTCAGCTTGCCACCCATTCTACACAGGAAAACAACGCGTAGTTGATACAGCGGGTCGTGTAGATAAATTCCGTAAACGTTATAGCAAATAAGCTATTTCTTTGTTGCACGAAAAAAAGCATCGGGAAACAATCAATGACACAAGACACATTCACCATAAGAGATAACTCCACAGGCAAGGAAGCTGATTTTCCTTTACGTAGAGGAACTATTGGTACGTCTGTTATTGATGTAAGCACGCTAAACAAGCAAATGGGCCTGTTCACATTTGACCCTGGCTTTGTATCAACAGCCAGCTGCAAAAGCGCGATTACATACATTGACGGCGAGAAAGGTGTCTTGCTATATAGGGGCTACCCTATAGACCAATTAGCTGAAAACTGCTCATTTCTTGAGGTCGCCTATTTATTAATGAACGGCGAACTAGGAAATAAAGCAGAACAGGCCGAATTTGAACACGAAATTGGGCAGCATGCGATGCTTCACGAAGCAATGCGTAGCTTCATTGATGGCTTCCATTATGATGCTCACCCAATGGCTATGATGGTCGGAATTGTAGGCTCTTTATCTGCTTTTTATCATAGCGAATTAAACATGGATGACCCTGAGCATCGCCGTATTTCTGCGATGCGCATGTTAGCAAAAATGCCGGTTATTGCCGCCGCTTGTCATCGCCACTCAATTGGCTACCCTTTTGTTTATCCGCGCGCTGACCTGAGTTACTGCGAAAACTTCCTTAACATGATGTTTTCTCTACCTTCTCAGAAGTATATCGATAAAGATAATTATATTAGCCCAGTTGCCGTTAAAGCATTAAACCTGTTATTTATCTTGCATGCCGATCATGAGCAAAATGCTAGCACCTCTACTGTGCGCTTAGCTAGCAGCACCGGTGCCAACCCTTATGCCTGCATTGCAGCAGGTATTGGTGCACTTTGGGGTCCGGCTCATGGCGGAGCCAACGAGGCAGTATTGAGCATGCTAGAGGAAATCGGCTCAGTCGATCGAATTCCTGAATACATCGCTAAAGCCAAGGATAAAAACGACCCTTTCCGCCTAATGGGCTTTGGACACCGAGTTTATAAAAACTTTGATCCGCGCGCCACGATTATTCGCAAAGCCTGCTACGAAGTTCTTGAGCAAATTCCTGGCAATGACCCGTTATTTGATCTTGCTTTAGCATTGGAAGAGTACGCATTAAAAGACGCGTACTTTGTCGAGAAAAAGCTGTATCCGAATGTTGATTTTTATTCGGGCATTATTTATAAAGCTTTGAATATTCCTGTTGATATGTTCACCGTAATGTTTACCATTGCTCGCACCTCGGGATGGGTATCTCACTGGCTAGAAATGATGGCCGAACCTGGACAACGCATTGGTCGCCCAAGACAGGTTTATACCGGCAAAGAATTGCGTAATTTTGAGCCACCCAAAAAATAAATTGCCGCTAAAAAGCAGCTATAAGCT
>JACUUF010000243.1 GCA_014859465.1 Methyloprofundus sp. | reverse complement strand
AAGTAGCACCGACAAGCACTGTGTTACAAGCCCGTGTCGCGCTGTTTCAGCCAAGCCAAAGGCCCAGACCGCTAAAAGATCAGGTAATAAAAACAAAATATGGAGAATGCACCGTCAAAGGCCGGCTTGGGCAGCGTCACGCCGATCTGTTGGAAGCAATTCTTTTTTGTGCAGAAAAAAGACGTGAAATTAATGATGGAGGCATAGAGCTTTTAGTAGATCCCGCGCAGGTCAGAAAAGTGCTTTCTGACTCACGGTACAGCTACGAACAGATTGAAAAGCTGCTTGTCGAGCTGCGCACTGCAACAATAACAATTAGAGCTAATCAATTTGATTTTCCGATCATTGGTGGACTGATTGATCACGTAATACCCAGTCAGATGACACGCTATGACCCGATGACAAAAGGCGAGCGCAATTTGTGGCGTGTTCGGCTGGGCATTGCGCTTGTGACATTGCTAGAAAATGATCTTTCACTTTATTACAAGCCAGCTCCACTGGCACGACTTAAGCATGGGGTTAGTCAAGCCGTTGCACGCCATGTGCTAACACACAAGCACGCGCCTGCTGGTGGCTGGCATCTAGATACATTAATTGAAGCGGTCTGTGGCGATAATCCAAGCTCAAAACAAATGCGAAATGCCCGAACACGCATCAAAGAAGACCGAGAAGGGTTATCAGATTTAGGCATCAATATCGATGAAAAAAACAGGGTTGAGCGTGCCGCATCAGCCTGATAAAAGCCCGATAAAAACCCGAAAGCGACTCACAGCCGCCCGAAAGCGACTCACAGCCGCCCGAAAGCGACTCACAGCCGCCCGATTTTTTGGCAAAAGTGCAGGATTTACAGGATATTCAGGATATCCAGGGCGGATAAATCCCGCCCCCTTTGAGGGGGTCGGTCTTTACCGCAAAAATCAAAGTCAAAAGCATGAATGCCTGACCTTCAAGCAAGCTAAAGCTTGCTGCGGTCAGTCAAGATCAACACCACCCCGGACACGCATACTGCCGCGTGTCCGACCCGTGAGGGTGTGCAAAGCACGATCAGCCGGCGGGGAAAAGGGTTGGGCTTGAGCCCTCAACCCCCTTGGTTGGTTTTTTTGTGTCCAGCTTTGCGAAGAACGCTCTCAACGCGCTTGATGTCGGCGTAGACAGCCGCAGCAAGCCCTGCGGTGATTTCGTCACCATCAGCAGCAAGCGCTTCCAAGCCTTCGGCTAAGCGACCGGCATACCAGCGAACACCGGACTTCAGTGCGTTGCGCTGATCCTGGTCGTATTCAGCCTTCCGCTCTGTCTTGTATTTTTCAGCCGCATCATCAAATGCTGCTTTGATACGCGCAGAACCGCCCAAAACAGCGCTCAGGCGCTCGTTTGGCTCAAAGCTACGCCGATCCACAGATCCAGCAAGAACGTAGCTTGAGCGCTGTTTTTCGCGGTCGTAGCCGCTGTATGCCCTGATATTGATGCGTTGATTCTTTTCTTGCAGGTGCAACGTGATGTTATCTAGGGCTTCAAGTGCCTGAATGATTTGTTCGACTGTATGTTCTGCCATTTCTAAACCCTCATCTCTATTGGTATGCTGTAAGCATAACACAAAAGGTTAAGCACACGCAAGCATTTTATGTGCTGCATACTGATATTTTTTTAAATTAAGCACATTACACAAAAATAATGTTGCAGCTTAACTATAATTTGTGTAGCATATTAAATATAGAAAAGTTAATCATGCTAAACACAAAAGGGTTAATCATGCTAAACAAAAAAAGAGAATATAGGCTAAACTCTAGCGGGTTAATCAGGTGGCTGGGTAGGCTTCATCTGCAAAGGTTGTGCTGTCGCAGTTGACCTTCAACCCTTTTCCCCGGTGGCATCCAGGCTTCAGCCGCCCCTCAGGGGCCGACCTGGGAGCGCAGCGAACCGGGGCGGGGGTGGTTTGCGTATGGTGCGGCATGACAGAAAAACAGCGGTTGACGCAAGAAAATCGGGCGTGGCTAGAATCGGTAAAGCGGTTGGGAGCAAGGTGTAACTTGCGCTTCGCTTAGTTCTCACCCTCACTCGCTACGCTCCTTCGCCCCCGTGCGCTGACGCTTAGGGGGTTGCTAAAACCAGACCGAGGAATTTGCCATGACTGACAAATCCCGCACCCACGGGCCGAAGCCCTTGGATGCAAAAGACAAACGTACGCACACTGTATCAGTGCGGCTTAATGCTGCTGAGCTGGATCAGCTTGATTCGCTTAGAGCAGACCGCAAGATGCAGCGGGGCGCTTATCTGCGTACTGCATTTTTGAAAAGCTTGCCGCCAGTCGTGCCAGAAATTAACAAGCAAGCATGGCTTGAGCTTTCAAAAGCCGCTGCAAATCTTAATCAGCTATCAAAAAAAATGAATGTTGTGGGAATGGTGGAAGCGTCATTGATTATGCGAGAGCTTGCAGATTTTAGAGCCACACTATTAAGGGCTGCAAAAAAATGAAGGCAAAAGTTAATAGAGGTGATGGCTTCCGTGGTGTTCTTGATTACGCACTTAATAGCGAAAAGCGGCCGGAGATCATCGGAGGCACTATTGCAGGGCTGAACGCCCGGCAGCTCGCGGCTGAATTCGGGATGGTTCGCAAACTCAGGCCGGATGCAAAGCGTCCAGTTTGGCATTGCAGTTTATCGTTACCGCCAGGTGATTATTTGTCCGGTGAAAAGTGGGATGCAGTAGTTAGCGATTTTATGAAAGAAATGGGATTTTCTGAATCAACTCCTTATATAGCAATAAGACATCGGGACACCGACAAAGACCATATACACATAGTAGCCAGCCGCATTAATTTAAATGGTGAATTATGGCACGGAAAATGGGAAGCTCGGACAGCAATCGAAGCCACACAAAAACTTGAAAAGTCGCATGGGTTGCGGCTTACAGCGGGACTTGATGCAAGTACGGGTAAAAAATCACTTAAAAAAGGTGAATCAGAAATGGCATTAAGAACCGAAGAGCAACCACCTAAACTTAAACTTCAAAATATTATTGATGAAGCGTTAAGTAATGGTGAGCTTACTGCCGTGCAGTTTGCTGAAACCCTTGCGCTGTCGGGTGTTGAGATAAAAGCGAACCTTGCGAGTACGGGTAGGCTCAATGGCTTTTCTTTTGCTATTGACGGCATTGCATTCAAGGGTTCAAAGCTTGGCAAAGCGTATGGTTGGGCTGGAATTAAAGACAGGGGTGTGACGTATGAACAAGCTAGAGACTATAAAGAATTATCCAGATTCGCAGCAGCTTCAGTTAATAAAGGAGCTGAACAGCTTACAGCAGGAAATGAAGCAGTTGCCAGAGGCGATCAGTCAGCACCTGGCCGAGCAGTCGATCCAGCAGATAGCACCGATCCTTCAACAATTCGACCAGATCACCGAAGCCCAGCGCCAGTCAATACAAGCATTGGCGGATCAGATCAGCAGCGAGGCAACCCAATCCATGAGGCAGCAATTATTGATGCTGTCAGGGAAGACGGACAGCTTGGACAAAACCCTTCAGCAGGTGACCAGGGCATCGGAATTCATGGAGAAAGCACAGGCACCGATCAGCAAAGCGGCTTGGTCAGTACACAACGCAGCCCAGGAGATACAGCGTCAGCCATGGAAAAAACTGATACTGGTATCAGTGGTGGCCGCGATGCTGGCCAGCGTCCTAACCATCGGTGGAATTCACATTTCAAAGCTGCTGCTGCAAAAGCCAGGGACAAGCGACATGCAGCTACAGCAACTACTGGATCGAGCGACACCAGCCGAAACAGAATTGCTACTGGAGATCTACAAGCGACCAAGCAAGTAGATCCCCGCCCCTTTATAGAGCGGATGGGTTACGCAGTTAAAAAAGATGGTCAGCGGCATTTCAGCATCAAGCATGGTAAAGATGAAGCCTACAGGCTCACGCAAAAGCCTGATGGTTTCTGGGTCTGGGTGGACAAGTACGGCACCCACGGGGGCGACAACATTGATTTAGTCCGCGAACTCTCAGGGCTAGACCGCTTTATAGATTGTGTCTTTGAACTCAATGGTGGATTGCGTGCAACACCAGCACCGGCACCGGCACCAGTGGCACCGAAGCCCCCACGCATACCGCCGGAATCATCTTTAGGCCGTGCAGCCGGGCGCATGTATCTGAATGATAGAGGTATCAGTGATCCGACCATCGACCACGCTGAACGCAGTGGGTTTTTACGTTATCTGGCTGACGGTTTGTTGTTCGTTGGTTACCAGGCCGGAAAGATATGGAACGCTACTAAAAGAAGCATCATGCCTGATGCTGAGATTCCTAAAAGGGATTTTGCTGGCAGCGACAAAAGCAAGCCGCAGATTTTGCCGGGTAACTCAAAAACCGTATGGATTGTCGAGGGCGGTGTTGATGCTTTGGCATTGCATGACATAGCAAAAAGGAAGGGAGCGGAGCTGCCAACAGTAGTGGTTTCGGGGGGTGCAGGGGTTCTAAGTTTTTTTGATAACCCAGAAATTGCTGAAAAAATTAGGGCTGCGGCGGTGGTTGTGGTGGCTAAAGATAATGAAAAGGATGCAGGCACTCAAGCTAAAACTGATGCTATGCACAGTAAGCAGGCGGAGCGAGCAAGGGAGATTAACCCAGGTGCCCAGGTGGTTGACTGGAAGCCTGGGTTGCCAGACATAAAAGACGTCGCTGCACTTAACGAGTATCAGCAGCGACCAGTTCAGCCGGTGCAGTCAGGCATAACACCGGAGGTTAAGCATAATGACCGAGAAATGTGAAGCACGATTAACAGCATCATGTTAATGCGTTAAGCATACTGATCTTTTTTAAGTGTAGCAC
>JACUUF010000040.1 GCA_014859465.1 Methyloprofundus sp. | reverse complement strand
CCAGCTGTCTTCAAACCCATTCGAGTTGGCTTGGGTTTGAAAGGACAGGGCTACACCACCCACAATCAGGGCTATAATCGCTTTATTATTCATGCTCATATACACTCCAGTTGGTGTGTCCAAAAACTGGCGATATTTTGGGCTGATCTTGCAAAGGTCTCTCATGAAAATATTTTTGCTTTGGACTCTTTGGCTTGTCAGGCATAGTCATTTGCAACCAGCCCGAATCCAACAAGGGTTTTAATACCGACTTCCTAAAATGTTCGCGATCCTTGAGGCCACAAAACGCCTGTAACTCTGCTCGGCTCCTTGGTGACTCGCAGAACGACTCCAAACCTGGATACTTCGACAAAATCTCTCTCACAGCTTGCGGGGCGTCTTGCGGGTTATCTTGCGGGGTCGAGTTCATTTGCTCCACCAAGGTATCTCTAATCACACCAAGCATGAACTCAATAAATGCGGCTGAATCTGATTTGTCTGTGCTTAGGGCAATCGCTCGGTAATAATCGGCTTGGTGACGGTATATTAAGCTTTCAATCGGTAAATTTGCAAACAAGGGATTCCACTTTGCTAATATCAAACTCTGCCATAAACGCCCCATCCGTCCGTTGCCATCGGCAAACGGATGAATAAACTCAAACTCATAGTGAAACACCGCGCTTGAAATCAAGGCGTGATCTTCATTTTTTTGAAGCCAACCGAACAAATCCCCCATCAGCCGATTTACCTGATTCGCCGGTGGTGCCATATGTACGACTTGGCTACCGCTCATCACTCCGACACCGCCTGAACGATAAGCGCCTAGTTGATCTACTAGCCCATGCATTAGAACGCGGTGCGCTTGTAACAAATCTTTTTCTTCGTAAGGGTTCCAATCATTGAAGCGATCATAAACGGCTAACGCATTCTTTACCTCTTGCACTTCTTTAGGTGGGGCAATGACTGGCTTGCCCTCAAGCACAGCCGTTATCTGTTCAACAGACAGCGTATTACCTTCAATCGCTAAAGAGCCTTGAATCGTTCTAAGAATATTCACTCGACGGAGACGTAAGGCCTGGTCTTGCTCATTGATGACTGACAACCGTCCAACGCTTTCACTGATTTCAGATACCAAGCTAAGAATTTTTGAAGTCACCGTAAACGGCGGTTTGTAAGTCATTGCTGTCTATCTCGTTTGGTTTAATTCGTAAAGTTATAGTCGTCTGGGTTTAGCTTATTATCCGAAACCAAGGCTCTATTTATCTCCTGCTGAGTTAAGAAGATGGTTTCTTGCCAGTCCTTCCAATAAAAAGGGCTGGGCACCTGCTTTAGGTATACAAAGCTTTCTAAAGCCTCTAACATTATGACCATCTGGCGAGCACCTAAATTTGCACTTACGCCTTTCAAGCCATGTACAGAGCGCTCAAGTTCAGACCAGGCCTGGTGGTCGCTGTCTTGAATCTGTTCAAAACCCTGTAAAATTAAAGTCACGTCTTGTTCTAATTGAGCTTGATAAGCTTGCAACATTGACCTGTAAAATGCCTGCTTACCTCCCAACATTTTTAAGCCTTCCGCTAAATCAATCACCACATGTTCATCACGGGCAGGTATCAACGGCGATGCTAATTGTTGCTTAGTCATTGCACCCAGTTCGGGGTTCAACCACTGTGCCAGCACTTTAATAAGTTGTTGATAATCAACTGGTTTGGTTAGATAGTCATTTAAACCCGCTGCTTTGGACTTCGCTTTTTCATCACTCATAGCGTCGGCAGTCAATGCAATAATGGGTATGGATTGGTTAAACTCACGTATTTTACGTGTTGCCTCATAACCATCCATTTCTGGCATCTGCTTATCCATTAAAACCAAATCAAATGTTTGCTCAGTCACCATTTCAACGGCTTGCTTACCATTTTCTGCGAGATAAACCTCTAAACCAAGTTGGTCAAGCAGTTCAAGAATGATCTCTTGGTTTATGCTATTGTCTTCCGCCACTAAAATCTTGCCTTCAAGCTTGAAAGAGGGGCTTTCCGCGGATGACGGCCATTCATGACCTGCCTGCTCTATCGCTTTTTGCGTTTCTAACTCTGAACACCATCCCATAGGAAGCTCAAATGAAAAGAGACTTCCATGGCCAGGCCGACTCTGAACTTTAATCGCCTGCCCCCCCATTAAGCCAACCAAGTCTTGACAGATTTTAAGCCCTAAACCTGTGCCACCAAACTTTCTCGAAATGGAATCATCTCCCTGACTGAATGCTTTAAACAACCGCGCCATTTGCTTTTCATTCATACCAATACCACTGTCTTCAATTTCAAAACCTAACCAGGCCTGGTCTTCATCTTTACGAACGTGGCTAATGCTCAAACGCACAAAACCCGCTTCTGTAAACTTAATAGCATTACCTATTAGGTTAGTTAGTACTTGTTCAATACGATGGCTGTCAGCCCGATAAACGGGCAATAGGGTTGGATCCAGCTTAACGATAAAACTCAGATCTTTTTGTTGAAGGGTTGGTTCAAACTGGGCTTTTAAGCCCGCAACTAACGTCTCAAAATAAAAAGGTTTAGGGTCAATCCCGAGCTCACCCGCTTCAATTTTAGACAGGTCTAAAATATCATTCAGTAATGCCAGCAAACCTTGTCCGCATAATTGTATTTTTTGCAGGCTCTCTTGCATTTTTTGAGGGTCATTTTGGGCGCGCATTCCCATCTCACTTAAGCCTAAGATGCCATTCAAGGGGGTTCGGATATCGTGACTCATCGCCGCCAAAAAACTCGATTTCATTTGGTTCGTTTGGCTGGCTTGGTCACGTGCTTCAAGTAAGGCTTGCTGTTGATGGTTTTGGCGTTCGATTAGATGATTAAATGCGTTAATAAGACGACCTACCTCGTCTTGTGAATTAACATCCAATAGTTTCACTGGTGACGGCTGATGCAGAGCTTGATCAATTTGCGTTGATGCATGCTCAAGAGGTTTTAGTTGTTGGCGCATTAAAAAATAAAATAAGGGCAAAGTCACCAATAAAAAGCCCAACACCAACCCAACACCTCTTGTTAATAACTGATAGGTCGGAGCCATGACTTTATCTAGATGATGAACAGTTAATACATACCAGTTGATGTGCGCCAATTTTTTGGCTTTAAATTGTACCGGTTTACCATCAAATCCAACCGCTTCGCCCTGCTTTACACCCTGTTTAAGTTGCTGCATTAGGAGCGAATCTTCTTCGGCATCAAAGGGTTTGAATGTGTAGTTATCAAGTGTCGATGATACAAACATATCATTTTCAAAATCTACAACATAAACTTCGGCATCCGCATCCATAAAATGCTCAGCCAAATCCTTAATCATAAAATCATCTTTTAATAAACTTATGCCAATCATGTAGCCAAGCAATTTGCCTTGTTGATTTAAGATCGGGGCATTAATAGTGAAAATGGGGGTTTGCAAGCGCCTACCAACAAAAGGATGCGAAATATAGGCCTCTAAGTGTTGAGCAACCCATTGAATATGGGGACGATCATCATAAGATGTACCCACTCTATTCGGTAAAATTGGCGAATCTACCAGCGCTACGGCATCTGCATTGAGTAGTAATAAGCCACCATTAAAAAACTCATGCAGTAAAATCCGCTCATCCAGGATGCGCTGAAGTTCGGCATTCGGTTTCAATTGGTTATCAGCCTGGAGCAGTTGAGTCAACTCAACCAAACCCTGACGCCGTTTAACTAAAGAATCATCAATTAGCCGAACAATCGTATCAGTGGTGGCCTGTTCCTCCGAAAAAAAACGTTGTTTTGATTCCTCTAAAAAAACGAGACTGAACACAATAACCACTAAAATGGCTAAAAGCGCGGCTAAACCAAGCGACAGGAATAAAATCCGCAACCCGAGGTTTTCTGATAAAACCCTAAGCATATATTTTAATCCCTCTGCAAAAACCAAAACTTATATTTAGCCGCATAAACGGGCACCTCAATTAACACCAGGTCAGTAAACCACAACTTGGTTACGTCCTTGCTCTTTAGCTTGGTATAAAGCCTGATCCGCACGCTTTAATAATGCTTTAGATCCCTCTAAGTGATCAACCGTTTGACTGACGGCTCCTAGGCTGATGGTCACACGATCGGTAACCTTTGAATAACCATGTTCATAGGCTAGATCCCAAACGGCTTGACGCATTTTTTCTGCCATAATCCGCACACCTTCTTTATCGGTTTCAGGCAAAATTGCAACAAACTCTTCGCCCCCATAACGTGCCAATAAATCAGCCGGACGGTGAAACACTGATTGCAAAGCTTGCGCTACTTCGATCAAACATTCATCACCTTTGCCATGACCACGATGATCATTAAAAGGTTTAAAGTAATCAATATCCACCATAATCAGACCTAAAGGTTGATTATTACGACTCAAGCGTAAAGTTTCAGCATGCAAAACTTTATCAAATTGTCGACGGTTTGCAATATTTGTTAAACCGTCGAGGTGCGAAGCTTGTTCCAATAAATCGGTTTTATGTTTGAGCAAGATTTGGCTTCGTACTCTCGCTTTTACTACCGGCATTTTAAAAGGTTTGACAATATAGTCGGCCGCCCCTAGCTCCAGACCTTTCTGTTCATCACTTGCATCATCTAACGCACTCACAAATATAACCGGTATGTTTTGGGTTTTCGGGTTATTTTTAAGTATGCGCAATACATCGTAACCATCCATATCAGGCATCATAATATCTAACAAAACCAAATCCGGCTGAGGCAATTTTTCCGCTAATGCTAAAGCCTTACTACCACTATCCGCTACCTGAATCAGGTAATCTGATTTCAAGCCATTAGCCAACACTTTTAAATTAGGTGCTTGGTCATCTACGATTAGCACTCGAGCCTTAGTTGGAATATGTGAAGCATATTGGGGTGATTGATCCTGATCGACTTCAAAACCTACTTCTGAAGGGTGAGTCTGAGGGGCAGAAGAAGTCGTCACTAAAAACGGTGTGAGACATCTTTCCAAATCCGCTTTATCAATTGGCTTAGTTAGATGCTCATTCATGCCAGCCTGTAAGGCTTTTTCACGATCTTCATCTGCTGATACCGCCGTCAATGCAATAATCGGTAAACGTTGGTTAAACTCTCGAATCGCCACACTCGCCTGGTAACCATCCATCACTGGCATTTGAATATCCATTAAAACCAAGTCAAACGATTGAGTTTTGACCTTTTCAACCGCCTCCGCTCCATTATTGGCCAAAATAACGTCAACGCCAAGTTGACGCAATAACTCAGTGGCGACCTCTTGGTTAATTTCATTGTCCTCAACCAGTAAAACACGCCCATAAAAATGCGATTTCTCTGAATTTAAATGTCTCAACTCCTGTTGTAAGCTCATGACTTGAGACTCACTAGCCGGTGCCAAAGCCACGCAAAAGTGAAACCGACTGCCTTTATTGCACTGGCTTTCAACCTTTATCGAATCCGCGCCCATAGCTTCAACTAAACTTTGACTAATCACCAAGCCCAAACCATTGCCACCATAGCGACGAGTGTCGCTAGTATCGGCTTGGCTGAAAGCTTTAAATAGCTTATCTACTTGATCGGATGACATGCCAATACCTGTGTCTTCAATCGCAAAACATAGGCGACCTTGCTCATCTGTCTCAATCCAAACATTGACTTCGCCATGCTCGGTAAACTTAATTGCGTTGGCGATCAAGTTACTTAAAACTTGACGTAACCGAACCTGATCTCCCACATAACCTTGCGCTAATTTAGCTTGCAGGTGAATTTTAAATACCAAGCCTTTTTGCTCTGCAATGGGGTGGTAAAGATCATGTGTTTGCGCAACCAACTCTCTCAATAAGAAAGGTTGGGACTTGAGAACCAATTGACCTGTTTCTATTTTTGAAAAATCTAAAATGTCGTTCAAAACCCCCAATAAAAGCTGGGCTGATTGATGGGCTTTCTTGACCTTCTGACGCATTTTAGGCAGATTAGTTTCTCTTAAAGCCAACTGCGTAAAACCCAATACTCCGTTCATCGGAGTGCGAATCTCATGGCTCATATTCGCCAAAAACTCTGATTTAGCCCGATTAGCCGCATCCGCTTGCTGTTTTGCCGTGACTTGTTGCTTTAATAACCGATTAAACGCACGAAACAACCTACTGATTTCAGTATCCCCTTTAACTTCAAAAGGCTCAGGGTCTTGTTGCACTTGGTTGGACATCTTGTCAACTTTATCTACGGCTTCACCAATAGGTTTAAGCTGGCGCACAAAAAGAACATATAACAAAATGATCAACAAGAATAAGCCCATCAGGGCATAAAAAAATAGCTGTTTTAAAATCTGCCAACCAGCCTGATTAACCACATCAACTGACACGGTATGAATCACATGCCAATCCATAAACGCTAAACGGCTTGCACTGAAGGAGGCTTGTTGATCAAAATAACTTTGCGCGACACCATGGGTTTCGCCAGCAAACACCCGACGTAAAATTTCACTTTGCTCAAGCGGAACTAAAGGCTGCATCACCAACTCGGTTCGAGTCGAGGTTACAAACAGGTTATTAATTTGATCAACCAGGTAAAGTTGCCCTTGGTTACTATGGAAACGGGGAGCTAACTCCGTGATTAAGTTAGAATCTTGCAAGCGTGTTACACCAAACAAATAACCCACAAATTCCGCGTTATTTGCAATAATCGGCACCGAGATTAAGAACACTGGCGTTTTCAAACCGCGCCCTACTAAAGGGTGGGTAATCATGGGTTGGCGAGTTTCTCTCACTTGTTTAGCATGCGCACGATCTGATAAATCTATACCCACGCGCCCCTCAACAATTGGCGAATCAACAAGAATCTTGGCGTGTTCATTCATCACCACCAAGCCACCATTAAAAAAATGATGTAAAACGCCCTGACGATCAAGAATTGGCTGAATATCAGCCCAACTTTTTAGCGCTTCACCATCCTGTAGGTGAATGGCCAGCGCTTTTAATGAGTCAATTCTTTCTTGAAAAGCCGAATCCAAGTGCTTAACTGCAAGCTGCTGTAGGCTTGCTTGCTGCTGCAAAAACATCGCTTGAGAATGCTTAAATACTTGATGACCAATTAAAGCCATACCAACTAAGCTAAAGACCGTTAATATTAAACTTACCCAGAGTATAAATTTTGTTGTCAGCTTGGTTAACTTAAACACACAACCGACCTATTTCATTGTCGATAATTTGTGACAGTTTTTCGACGGCTTGGGCAAAATCAAATTCATCGAGCGCACTCACTAGCTGTTGCCAGGTGGACTGAAAATGGCTTGGCAAACTTTGGCCTAGACGATTTAATTCCTCGTCCTCAATATATTCACTCGCAAGCAGACGTTGCTTTAATTGGCTCAACTTCTCAAGCATGCTGCTATCTAACTCACCACTCGCAGCGTCGGTTATAATGGGTTCGGGCTGATTGGGCAGATACGCTGCAATTTCTGTTCGGGTTTGATCCAACGCCTGCTCGAACTGTTTAATCAAATCCGCATTAGGCACTTGGTTTTGTTTAAGGTTCAAGTCAATTTGTTTACTCAACTCAAATAAGCCTTCCGCCGCTAGATTTCCCGCCACCCCTTTAAGCGTGTGAACATCTCTTTGAGCCGCTGTAAACTTTTGATTGCTTGCATTGGATGAAAGCTGCTTTAATAACTCGAGTGTCTCAAAATATTCATTTTGAATTTGCTCGCTAAACCGCTTTAAAAGCTTTTGGTAAAGTACTTTATTCCCCGCCAAATATGTCAAGCCAGCTTCCGTATTTAACATCTTTTTATCTTCCTTAACGGGGTTCGGCTGATTGAAGTGCCGATTTGATTGTAGTTCATAAATTCTTTAACTAACATAGAACTCGACCAATTCTCTAACTAAGTTTTTAAAGGCCATCTCTGACCACTTCAATTTGTTGAACAACCTGAGCGAGTTCAAATGGCTTCGCGATAATTTCATCAAACCCAAGTTCTCGATAACGTGCGACCTGCTGCTCAAGCACATTCGCAGTTACCGCATAAATAAGCGGTGCTTGTGCTTGATAACCCGGTAAGGCTCTAAAGTGCGTGATCGCCTCATCGCCATTCATGCCCGGTAAATTAATATCAAGCAGGATTAATTGAGGCAACCAGGCTTCCGCTTGTTGCAGACCATTTTCGGCACTGGGTGCAACCCGAAGCTCAATTCCATCAATCAGCTGACCGACTTGCGCCATCAGCTTCATATTGGCGGGATTGTCTTCGACACAAAGTACTTTAAGGAGTTTAAAAGCAG
The DNA here is from genome assembly GCA_014859465.1 of Methyloprofundus sp. Taxonomy (GTDB): domain Bacteria; phylum Pseudomonadota; class Gammaproteobacteria; order Methylococcales; family Methylomonadaceae; genus Methyloprofundus. Next base: position 19,289 of record JACUUF010000040.1, on the reverse strand, counting down.
GGGTTTGCTGTTCAGGCTGGTGAATGGGGCCGGGGTTTGAGACCGCAGACGTGACGGATGAGTGATGCGTGTTCTCATCCAAAGGAAAACTAACACTAAAAGTAGTGCCGACATTGACTTCACTGGTTACCTCAATTAGCCCCTGCATTTGTTCAACCAGGTCTTTAGTAATACTTAAACCTATGCCGGTGCCTTCAATAGTTGAGCCTTCATGACCTAAGCGGTCAAATGGCTCAAATAAACGCGGCAAATCCTGTTGAGCGATACCTAACCCTGTATCCGTAACATCCAATTGCCAAAACTTCTGTCCGTTATGCTCACGAGTTTGATTGGTCAGCGAGAGCTTCCCGTGTGGTCGATTGTATTTAATGCCGTTAGTCATCAAATTTAACAATACCTGCTTAAAACGCACAGGATCGGCTTGAATAAAGATAGGCGTATCCAAATCAGCCACATCAATTTGGATATTTTCTTTATAAGCATGAGGCTCGGTCAGCGCAATAACTTGCTCAATAATCGGCTGCACCTCTACAGTTTCAATGTTTAAACTCAGATTGCTGCTCTCAAGTTTAGCAAATTCGAGCACATCATTAATTAGAGACAACAGATGTTTACCACTTGTCGCAATGGTTTGAAGTTGGCCTTTTTGTTTGTCAGACAAGTCTGACAACTCAAGTAGCTGTGAAAAGCCAATGATAGCATTTAATGGGGTGCGCAATTCATGGCTCATTGATGATAAAAAATCTGACTTCGCACGATTCGCCCGTTCAGCTTCTTGTTTAGCAAGCTGTATCTCGGTGACATCTTGTAGTGTGCCTGTCATAGATAAACGTGTGCCGGAGTCATCAAGTTGCATCTCGGCCAGTTCATGTACATAACGAATGGCGCCATCAGGGCGAACAATGCGATGCGTGACATCATGGCGTCCGGTTTGTTCGGCTTTTGTTTCACTCTGTCGTAGCAGCTCAGTATCATCTGGGTGGACAGCGGCATGAAAAGCCTCCACACTTGGTGTAAAGCTACCTGGTTCATAACCAAAAATTTTGTAAACTTGATCTGACCAAAATAATTCACCGGTTTGCAGATTCGCATGCCAGTTGCCGATATTAGCAAGCCTTTGTGCCTCAAGTAATTGACCCTCACGTTCAGCCAACTCCATTTCAGCCAACTTACGAACATGAATATCTTGCACCACACCAAGCATTTTAGTTGGCTTGCCCTCCGCGTCACGCTGAACATCGCCTTTTTCAAGCAACCAGCGCACTGTGCCATCCGGCCAAACAACGCGATGCTCTATGTCATAAGGCGCACCTTCCTCTATACAAGCGCTAAAAGCATCTATAACTTTTTGACGGTCATCAGGATGTAGGGCGCCAACAAAGTTATCATAAGTCGTTGCTAAATCACCTTCTGGGTAGCCGAACAAAGGTGCAATCTGCTCTGTCCAAAATAGCTCGCCACTGACGATATTCCATTCCCATGTACCAATCTTGGCGAACATTTGACCGCGCCGTAATCGTTCTTTCGCTTCTTCTACGGCCTGCTCAGAGAGTAGCTGACGGGTAATGTCTGTTCGAATAGAAACGTATTGATAGGGTTTGCCATCTTCATCCAGAAACGGCGTAATAGTGGACTCAACCCAGTAGAGTGACCCATCTTTAGCTCGATTACAGATCCTTCCCTGCCAAACTCTACCCTGTGAAATAGTGCGCCATAAATCTTCATAAAATTCTGGTGGGTGTTGAGATGATTTCAACATTCGATGGTTTTGGCCTAACAACTCTTTTCGGCTATAGCCACTTATCTGGCAGCACTTATCATTGACATCAAGGATAGTTCCTTGCCGGTCAGCGATGCTAATAATGACATGTTGATTTAACGCTAGGTGTTCTCGCTCTCGTTCATACAAGGTATTGCGCAATCGGTTCTGTAAAGCACCCGATTGTCTCGCCCGTCGTGCACGCGCCGTCACTGCTGAAATTAAATGCTCTGGGTGCACCGGCTTAACCAGAAAGTCGTCCCCTCCCAGGCTCAGGGCTTGCAATTGTTGCTTCATATCCGATTCGGCTGACAGAAACAGTATCGGCAAGGATAAATAATCATCACGCTCACGAATAATCGCCGCCAACTCAGGGCCGCTCACATCCGGCATATAGACATCCAAAATCAGCACATCGGGACAAAAACGGTCTAAAGTGTCGAAAATTTTACTCGGGTCAGTCAGGGCTTTCACTTCCATGCCAGAAGATTCTAGGATATAGGATTGCACTTCTAATAAAATTTCATCATCGTCGACCAATACAACCCGATAAGGCTCCGCGGCTAAGCGCCCAGTCAGTGAGTTAAGAACCCCAATGAGTGCTTCAGGTTGCACCGGTTTATGCATATAACGACTCGCCCCAGCCCGATAAGCCGCTATGCGTGCGTCAAAATCATCACGCACAGAAACACACACAACAGGCACGTGACAATTTTGCTCAGCCTTCATGTCAGCCAACAGGGACAAGCCGGCATCCTCACCCTCGGCCAGAATTAAATCTAATACGACAGCATCTGGGCACTGAACTGAGAGAGCCGAACGAAAACTCGCCACATTGCCAAATACTTCGACTTTAAAACCATCTTCTTGCAAAGCTAACGCCATGTGGTTCGCCTGTTGTTCATCGTCCTCAAGCAAATACAGCCGTGGCTCAAGATTATTTTTTATAGCCTGATTCGGCCGCGGCTTAAGATTAGGTGCCTCCATTTTAAGCAGGTTCTGCGTGAGTTGATCAATGCACTTCAATTCATCCGCTAGCGCTGTCCAATCTTGCTCATTTGGCACGCTATGTGCATCTAACCAATTTTTGATTCGAACCTCTAACTGACTGGCCGCATTTGAAAGTGACTGCAAACCAAAGGTGCCGGCACTGCCTGTCAAGCTATGAATTTGATGATGCAGTTCAGCCAAATCGGCCCACTGCCAATCAGACAAACTGAGCTTATTAAATTGTGTATATATCTGTTTTATACGATCCGCCAGCGTCGCTCGGTATTTACGCTGAAGTGCTTGCATTGCATCACTTGCATTAGACATAAGGCTTACCTATCTATTTTTACGAACTTAACGAGCCCAAATGGACCGAACCTGATCCGCCAGGATCATAGGGTCAAAAGGTTTCGAGATCACATCAAGCACCCCTAATGACTTAAAGTGATTAATTTCGTCCGGTTGTACCTTTGCTGTCATAAAGACCACCGGCACATCGGCCAAAGACGGTATTTCACGCAGGGCTTTAATGGTGGCTGGGCCATCAAGCCCGGGCATCATCACATCAGACAGAATGAGTTGCGGTGCAAAGGCTTGTGCTTCAGCCAGGGCTTCTTGCCCCGAAGCACAAGCCTTTACGCTAAAACCGCCTACCACATCCAGTGCAAGCAAAGCGACTTCTCGAATATCGGCTTCATCTTCTATATACAAAATGCGTTCTAAATCACTCATGATTATTTCCTTAAATTAATTGGGTTCGTCTACTCAACACATCAAGCAGTTCACGCGACGACACTTTTGACTTAAGCAGAGCCGCATCTACCTTGGCTAACACCGACTTTGGAACATTTTCACCGGACAAAATTACAATTTTCGCTTCAGGTTGATAAGCGTGTATGTCTGGTAACAAATCCAAGCCTGATCCATCTGGTAAACCAATATCCAGCAGAATGACGTCATAAGGCAAACCAACCAGCTTGGCCCGCGCCGCGTCAAGGCTGGTTACGGTTTCAAAATTGAAACGTTCATCTGCCATCTGAGCAATCACTAAGCCCATATCTTGATCATCTTCGACATGCAAAACACGCATCTTTAACTCTTGATAAGTATTAAGTAAGTCTTCCAACATCTTTAACATGCGCCCTTCATTAATAGGCTTAGCAAGCCACTCAATATTTGAAAAATCACCATTAATGGTTAAGCGCCCTTCCTCCATTTTGGCGGAAATGACTAGTATCGGCAAGGTTGCGGTTTGTTCATCCAGACGAACTCGTCGAATGACCTCTATTCCGGACATGCCGGGCAACATCAAATCCAACGTCATCGCATCATAGGTATGTTTTTGCAGCAACGAGAGGGCTTGTTCGCCGTTATAAGCGATATCTATCTTAAAACCACTACGCTCAAGCAACCCTGTTAACACCTCGGCTACATCCGGCTCATCCTCTACCACTAAAATACGCGGTGCGTTTGACAAAACCGGGAAGGCTTCATTGGTCGTTGATTGGATTTTTTCGTCAATGACAGGTAATTCAAACCAAAAGCTTGTGCCCTTGCCTTCGACCGAATTAAACCCGATCCGACCATCCATGCGCTCAACCAATTCGCGCGTAATGGCAAGGCCTAAGCCGGTTCCGGCTTTTTGACGGGTATCGGATGAGTCGGCTTGAGAGAATTTTTCAAAAATTCGTGATCGAAACGCCTCAGGAATACCGGGGCCTTCGTCAATAACGGTGACCTTCACCAGGCCTGGTGAAGGTTTTACACAAATACGCACCCGACCATTTTCAGGCGAATACTTAATTGCGTTCGACAATAAATTAGCCATCACCTGCTGAAGTCGTTGGTCATCCACGCGCACATTCGCTTGCGTGATATCAGCTTCAAGTATCAAGGATATTTTTTGTTCCGCGCCATAGGTTTGAGAATTTTCAAGCGCTTGTTCAAGAATGGGTAGCAACGGCTGAACTTGCATTTCGAAATGAAGTTTGCCTGAAACCATTTTCTCCATATCTAACAAATCGTTAATCAAATGTGAAAGTCGCAGCGTGTTTTTGTGCGCAATGCCGATCATCTTTTGAGCTTGAATGGGCATTTCGCCGAGTTTACCGCCCACAATCAAGCCAAGTGCACCGGCAATAGAGGTCAGCGGGGTGCGCAGTTCGTGACTGACCGTAGAGACAAACTCACTTTTCATGCGATCTATTCGTTTACGTTCCGTGATATCTCTCACCATGCCGACAAATTGGATTTGACCCTTATGTGTAATCTGCGAAACAGATAACTCCATCGGGAACAGGCTACCGTCCTTTTTTTGGCCTTCCATTTCACGGCCAATCCCCATAATACGCTCAACGCCAGTACTTAAGTAATTGTGTATATAACTATCATGGGCTTCACGATGCGGGCTAGGCATTAACATGCTGACGTTTTGACCTATTACCTCATCGCAGTGATAGCCAAAGATTGATTCCGCCGAAGGGTTAAATGACTGTATGATGCCGTTGGCATCAATCGTGACAATGCCATCCACCATGTTGTCAAGAATGGCTTGGGTATGCTCGGACTGTTCTGTGAGTTGTTGCTCTATGTTCTTGATTTCGGTTTGGTCAAACATATAGCCACGAATCATCTCGACTTCGCCATTTTGGTCACGATCCAATTTGGTAAAATCGTAAAACCAACGATATTCGCCATTTTTTAGGCGTAAGCGGTAGGATTGCTCGTAGGTATCAATATGATGGGCGATGTTATGGGCGACTTCCGCGCCGATACGTTCAACATCCGCAGGGTGTATCAATTCGGCATAACGAAAATCAGCGGCACACATCTCACTTGGGCTATAGCCTAATATTTCAACGATATTGTCTGACACAAATTGAACAGGCCAGTGCTCAGTTGCTGCCCAGGTGATGGTAAAAACCGGGCCGCTTGAAAATAAATCACGTTCCTGTTTTATCGCTCTGAGAATTTGCTTACGTTCTGTAATGTCGCGCACAAAAGCCACAAAATGTGGCGTGCTGTCTTCTGAATCAACATATTGCAAAAAGATTTCGACATCAATTAACGAACCTTGCTTATGCTGATGAACCGTTTCAAAAGTTAAAGACCGGGTTTCGCTCTCAATAATGCTGGTCATCATCTGACGAAACTGCGTTTCATCAATTAATGGCTTAATATCGTAAGCATGCATGCCTATTAATTCTTGCTCTGTGTAACCCACCTGTGCCATAGCACCGCGATTTACATAAGAAAACTCAAATGTCTGGGCATCAAACATAAACACACAATCTAATGCTTGATCCACCGTAGTTTTAAACTGTGTTAAGGATTGTTCTAACTCATGTTGTTTTCGCTTAATTTGAGCCGAGACCACTAATTGACCAATGGTGGTTAACAGGGGGGATAAATAATCAATTAAGGCTTGATCATAACCACCGACACGATTTGACAGCCCAATCATCGCCACCAACTCGTCACCGTGTTTAATCGGTAAGCCTAAAAAAGCATTGAGGGCTGGGTGACCTTCTGGCAAACCACCACGTCGCGAGTCATGATAAGGGTCATTTGATATGACGGGCTCTCCACTGGTCAGCGCCACACCAAACAAAGATTTTAAATTGTAAAACTCCATCCCGCTGGGAGCATGCTTATCATAAAAATCGCGCGTGCCCTCATTCCAAGCGATATTGGTTATGGCATAGGTTTTGAGATAGGGTGTACCTTCTTGCGTATAAAGCACCTCACCAATAAAACCATACTCGCTGCCGGTCAACTCCAGAATATCTGCAAGCATTTCATCAAACGCCTTACGTTTGTCCAGTTCGTGGATAAATTTTGATTGCGCCTGTGAGATGACTTGGGTAAGCTTTTGAGCGGCTTCATAGTTGCAATTAAGTTTATAACTTTCATGCAGTTCTAATTCAGACATCACCGCGTCGGCCATATCTAGAAGCGCGGTTTTTTGTGTATCCGTTAACTTTCGAGGTTGCGTATCAATAATACATAACGTACCAATCGCATAACCGTCACGGGTAATTAAGGGCGCCCCCGCATAAAAACGGATATGCGCCTCGCCGGTCACCAAAGGGTTGTCTGAAAAACGCGCATCCTGTGTGGCATCTTCAATTTCAAAAATATCCTGACCAAGAATAGCGTGACCACAGAATGAAATATCGCGACCGGTTTCGCACACCTCTAGCCCTTGCTTAGACTTAAACCATTGACGCTGTTCGTCAACCAGTGATACCAAGGCGATCGGCACGTCAAACAACTGTTTAGTCAGACGTGTCAGCCGGTCATAACTTTCTTCAGCCGACGTATCGAGTACATTGAGACGATATAATGAATCCAGTCGAGCTTGTTCATTGTGTGGAATGGCTGGTATTTGCATTTGTTCGTCTCCGTTTGTTAATCTTGGCGCTAAAAGTGAATCCGCTTTTTATGTTCATCTAGTCGATTTTAGCTTTTGTTTAAGTAAACTCCGATCATTTCTTGTAATCGGTTAAGGTCTTGTTGAGAAATGGTTTGTATTTGCAAACCGTATTGCTCGATTTCGGTGGCGAGTTGATCTCGTTCAGATAAAGCTTCGTCCATTAGCACCAGGCCTGGATTAAACTGCTGTATTTGCTCTAAACCATTTTGTGCACTCGGTGCAATTTTGAGTTCAACCTGCTCCAGATCAGCCGTCGCTTGCACCAGTGCCAGCATAACAGTCGAGTCATGGCCGATATACAGAACTTTAAAACCAGCTGATTTTGCATCATGAATTATCGCGTTTTCGTTTACGCCTGGTGTCGCAGCCTTATTTGCAGCACTCATATTGACCACCGGGAAAAACAAACTAAATGTGGTGCCTTCACCCTGCACACTTTCGACTTCAATCCAACCATGCATTTGTTCAACCAGGTCTTTGGTAATACTTAAACCTATGCCGGTTCCTTGTATGCTTGAGCCTTCATGACCAAGCCGGTTAAAAGGTTGGAACAGTTTGTTTAGATCATCGGATGTGATACCGACTCCGCTATCCTGGATACTGAGCTGCCAATAAACTTGTTGATCTTTTTCGGCTTGCTGACAACTAACAAAGATCTTACCTTGGGGTTTATTGTATTTAATCGCATTTGACAACAAGTTAAGTAACACTTGTTTAAATCGAAGTCGATCAACCTGAATCGAGAGGTCGGGTGATAAAGAAGCAACCTCAACGGTTATTCCCTGCTGTTTGGCTTGTGTTTGAGTCAATTGAATTGACTCAAACACCAAGTCTTTGACTTGAAGCGTTTCAAAATTAAATTGCACCTTGCCGCTTTCTAGCTTGGCAAAATCTAAAATATCATTAATTAAGGCCAACAGATGTTTGCTACTGGCAAGAATGGTATTCAATTGTTTTAGCGATTTAGGCTCCAGCTTAGCCAATTCAAGCAACTGGGCATAACCGATAATCGCATTTAATGGCGTACGCAGTTCGTGACTCATTGAAGCTAAAAATTCAGATTTAGCTTTGTTAGCTTGTTCAGCGAGGTGTTTATCCTGTTCTGCTTGCACTAGGGCTTTTTGCATGCCCTCTCTAAGCTCAACAATTAGAGTGATATCTTCGCGGATAGACAAGTATTCTTGAATTTCGTCTTGACGATTAAGAATCGGGATGATGTAGGACTTCACAAAATAGCTTGAGCCATCTTTGCGACGGTTTTGTACCTCACCTTGCCATATTTGTTTGGACTGAATGGTATGCCACATTTCTTTAAATATGGCACTGTCCATATCCGGATGACGCACAATGCTATGAGGCCGACCAATCAGCTCGTCTTTTGGGTAACCACTTATTTGGCAAAAATTGTCATTTACTTCGGTAATGGTGCCAAATTTATCCGCGCGAGAAATAATTAAGGTTTGATCTATCGCCAATTTTTGATATTTCAAATCAAAAATTAACTTATCGGTGCGCGCCAGCATTTGGTTAAAAAGCTGGGTAACTCGACCAATTTCATCATTCCGTCCAACCTCTACAACTTGATCATAACGCTCGGTTTTAATAATGGTTTTTAGTGTTCCTGTTAAACGCCGCATCGGCTTTAAAACATTATTTCGAAGCAAGCCAAGCTGAATGAGACCCCCAAAAAAAACCAGTAAAAAAGCCAATAAAACCACCCAAAAAACCTGTTGGGTTTGTAACCAGGCCTGGTGGTTGATTTGTTGCTTAGGAACGAGAATTAAATGAAATGCTTGCAATTGATTCTGATGGTCATAAATAGGATGGGTTTGATAATACCAGCCGTCACGCAATTGCAATTGCTGATGATTTAACTCGGACTCGTTAAAAACCCAGTTACTAAAAGGTCTGTCAGAAAAATAAGGCGCGGAATCCACCACAAACTGCTTTTTAGTCAATTCCTGTGAATTCGGTTCTCGCTCAAACACATAATACTCTAGACCGTCTTGCTCAAACTCAACAACAATCTGCTTAAGTCCTTGTGAAACAGTCATAAAACCCGCTAGTTGCTCCGGATTGTCTAACGCAAATACGGGTTGACTATTTATAATTCGATACGTATTGCCATAACCGCCTTTAGCGATTAAGGTTACAGCCTGGCTAGTATCGGCCATGGCTTTCTGCATTAACGGGTGTTGACTGATATCCTGCCCATAATTAGCTGGGTCATAGTTTTGATAAAGTGAACGTCCATCAAAGGTTGCAACATGAAAGGCATAATTAACAAATCCGGTCCAATAAGCGAACTGTTCACGTAAATGCCCGATTTCACTAATCATCGCTTCTCGGTTTTCGAGCACAAGCTCTTGACGGATTATTGAGTTATTCGCCAACACTAAAGTCGCGGCATGTAATATCTTGACCTTTTTATCAATTCGCTCTTCCAGTAAAATTTTTTGTTTTTGAAAGTGCTGTAATTGTTCCTTATCCAAGTGGTAGTGGTGGGTAAAAAATAGTGAGATACCCCCAAAAAGACCCAGCAGTAAGGTACTGACTATAAATAAACGCCAATTTACGCTCAGTAAGCTTGGGGACGGCCTTAAAAAATTCATGTTAACGACCCGCTAATCATGTAACTGATTGGCTATGGTTTTAATTTTAGGCAGCACTTGCATAAAAGCCTGAACAACCTGCGGATCAAAATGCTCACCTTGTTCTCGCTCAATCAAAGCAACCGTATCTTCGATTGACCAGGCTTTTTTATAGGGGCGTTCTGAGGTCAAAGCGTCAAACACATCGGCTATTGCTACAATGCGCCCACTCAGTGGAATAGCTTCCCCTTTAAGCCCATGCGGGTAGCCTTTGCCATTAAATTTTTCATGGTGTGTCAAGGCAATTTCATGTGCCATATGTAACAATGGCGAATCGCTATCTGACAGAATTTGGGCGCCAATTTTGACGTGATTTTGCATCAAACTAAACTCTTCATCAGTGAGTTTGCCGGGCTTAAGCAAAATGGTATCGGATATGCCAATTTTACCGATATCATGCATGGGGGAAGCAATTTGAATAAGTCGGCAATAATCACTGTCCTGACCAAGTTGTTGCGCAATCAGTTCCGCAATTAAACTTACCCGTTTAACGTGGTTACCGGTTTCATTATCACGGTATTCTGCGGCACTCCCCAATCGGTAAATCATTTCGAGGTTCGCTTGTTCTAACTGGGCTGTACGTTCGCGCACGCGTTGATCTAATAACTGATTTTCTGATTTTAACAACCGTTTTGCGTGATGGTTTTCTAGATGAATCGACACTCGCTTAAGTAATTCAATACGGTTAAACGGCTTGGTTATATAGTCACTTGCGCCGCCTTCCAGCGCCTTTACACGACTGGTTTCGTCAGCTTGAGCGGTTAACATAATCACAGGTGGACGCTGGCTTGGTTCAAGCATTTGTTGGATCATCGCTAATACTGCAAAACCATCCATTAATGGCATATTAATGTCGAGCAATATCAAATCAAATGCCTTTTCACTAAACAACTGCATTAATTCTAGTGGCTGGGTTACCGCTGTAATTTTTTGATAGCCGGCACTTTCTAGCGTCGCTTCAATCACATCAATATTGGTTTGATTGTCATCCACTACTAAAATTGACGAGCCGACTAAATCTGTTTGTTTGATTTGCATAACCTTCTCCATCAGGCTTTTTCTAGCAGGGGAATAATAGAATAACCCGCCATTGAAATTAAATCCATCGCATTTGGGTGGGTTTTAGCTATTCGCCAACTGCGCTCATAAATACACCACACCCCACCTAATTTACGCGCTTGATCTGAAAGACTGTGACGGATTTCGACATAATAAAACTGGTCGGTTTGCGTCACATGTGGGTGTTGTTCAAAATTTAGCTGCATTCGTGAACCTATTTTTTAGTTTTTGAAATACTGCTTAATGGTATGGACAATTTCTTTGGTATCAATTTTTCCAATAAATCCATCGGCACCAAGTTCGCTCGCTTGCCTCACAGAGTCACCAACGGTCATGGATGAATGTACGATCACCGGTATTTTCAGCCCCATTTTTTCTTTAATGGTCCGAATCACCGTATGGCCTGACACATTTGGCATTTCAAGATCCGTAATGACCAAGCCAACCTTATCTCGATTCTGTTCGCTTTGAAGAAAATCAATGATGCCGGAACCATCATTATAAATTTCATGCTTTATGCCGAGGTTTTCCAATACCGCTTTTACATATCCACGGATACTGGCTTGGTCGTCAGCAAACAAAATAATTTTTTCGTATTCTTGTCCGAGGGATTCGACTTTGGATTCTTTTTCAAGGTCTGTACCCGTGATGTCGGCAATCATTTGTTCAACATCCATAATGAGGCAGAGCTCATCTTCTATGCGTGTTTGTGATACGATTTTTTTTGCGTTCTGGTCTGCGCTTTGAATTTCTTTCCAGTCCTTTTCTGCGACACCGTGGATATAAGCGATTAGTAATCCAATAATTTTATGGTTAACTTCACATACAACAATGACACTTCGATCCGTAGTTTGTTGCTTTTCATAGCCAAACCACTGCGCTGTATCATAAACACTTATATATTCACCACGAACTGAAATCACACCGCTAAAGAAATCGGCGCCATTCATGGTCGCCATTTTGATCGGATATTCTTTGGCGTTAAGCACTTCCTTAATTTTAAAAATATTCATCGCATAAAACGGGTGCAATGCAAAGTCAGGGTGGTGCTCGCGCACTAACTTAAAAATCATCAGACTCATTGAGTTATTTTTGCTCAAATTCGCTGTTTTATTGATTGTGTTTAGATCCATACTTTTCCCCTAACCAACTAAAACTCTGCCCATTCATCTGCTGCCGGCTGCTTGGCTTTTTCCATCAGCGCAGGTTTGGCTGATGCGGCTGGTTTTTTGGCGACCGGATTTAGTTTAGGTGACACGCCAGAAACCTGGGCACGCGATTGACGCGGTGAGCTACTGGTTTTAAAGAAACTCATTTCATTGTTCAGGTTATTTGATTGATCGCGCATGCTTTCTGATGCCGCTGCGGTTTCTTCGACCAAGGCCGCATTTTGCTGAGTAACCTGATCAATACTTGTGATGGCATCATGCACTTGGTGGATACCCTGCGCTTGCTCTTCAGTGGCTTTTGCAACCTGCTGGATCATTTCGGCCACTTCATCAATTGAACTGGTAATGCCTTTTAATACTTCGCCAGATTGCGAAGCCAGTTTGGTGCCTTGGTCAATACGATTAACGCTTTCTTCAATTAACTTTTTGATGTCTTTTGCGGCTTCAGCTGACTTTTGCGCTAAGCCTCTCACTTCACCGGCTACTACGGCAAAGCCGCGACCATGATCACCGGCTCGAGCGGCTTCGACCGCGGCATTTAAAGCTAGCAGATTCGTTTGGAAAGCAATGCCATCAATTAATGTCACGATTTCGGAAATCTTATGACTGGATTCTTGAATCGCTTCCATCGCGATAATGGTTTGCCCCATCACCTCTGAACCCTGTTGCGCTGTTTGCTGAACCGAACGTGCAATTCCAGAGGCATGCTGGGTATTTTCGGTATTGTGTTGGATGGTTGAATTCATTTGATCCATGGTCGCGGAAGTTTGCTCAAGCGCAGCAGCTTGTTGCTGCACACGTTCACTCAGGTCATGCGAGCCTTGAGACACTTCACGTGCCGCACCATCAACCACATGTGAGGCTTCCATCGCAACCGAAATAATTCCATCAATGCGTGATATAGAGCTATTAATTGCGTGTTTTAGTTCACCAAGCTCACCATCAAACTCATTGTCAATGGTTTGGGTTAGATCGCCATCGGCCATACCGGTTGTCACACGAATTACGTCATTCATGGCGCCTTGAATAGAGTCCATGAGCTCGTTAATTGATTCACTTAACTCATACGCAACGCCTTCAAGTTGCGACACATCAATGCGTTCACCCAAATAGCCCTGCTGCGCTTTTTTAACAGTTGCGCCGACATTTTCAAGTAATTGTACTTCTTGGGTACGGTCACGCCACTCAACCAAGGTGCCGGTGCGTACCCCTGCGCGGTTTGTTATCGGCAACATAGCCAGTTCAAAATGATAACCCGCGACTTCAATATTTGCAGTCATAGGTTCGCTAAGGGCATCCAGCATCTGACGCTGATGGGCGGGCTTTTTATGAAAGATGTCGATGTTTTGGCCTATCAAGTTTTTGGCATCAAACTTCGGTAAGGCCTGTTTTAGCTTAGCCTCACGGCTGGTTAAAAAGTCCTGGATATTCTCATTTAAATACATAATGTTGTAGTTGGCATCGGCCATCATCACATTACTTTTGAGTTTATCAAGCGCCATTTTAAGTTGACGTGCTTGATCAAGTTGATAAGCGCTTTCTTCACGGTTTTCTTGAAAGGCTTGATTGGCTGAAATGATCGCATTGCGAAGTTTGCCGGTGTAAGACTCAGGGTCATATCTATGGCTATGTAGATCTTGCCCGCCAGCCATTTTTTGTAAGGCACGAATTGCAAAGGCATTTGCTTTGGTTAAACCCGAACCATAAAAAAACATCCCAATCAAGAGTAATAAAGAAAACGCGAATAGAACACTGAAGCTAATTATCTCTGGCAAAAACACGCTTAACCCGAGGGGTAAAACGCACAGTAAAAGAATGGCTAAACTAAGTTGACCTGCCGGAGCCAGGCGAGATAAAACATTCAGTTTTTGCAGATTTACTCCACTATAGACCTGACCATGTTTAATTTTGGCTTTAGCTTGAGCGATAGCTTGGTAGGCTTGGGTGGCCGCCCTTTTTTCCGCTTCACCAATTGCGGTGCGCACCGACATGTAACCGACAACTTCGCCATCTTTATATACCGGAGTAGCATTGGCTTTAACCCAGTAATACCCGCCATCTTTACGACGATTTTTTACTAACTGTGTCCAAGGAATGCCTTGCTTTAAATCGGCCCACATATCGGCAAATACAGCAGGCGGTACATCTGGGTGACGAATCATATTATGCGGCTGACCAATCAGCTCACTACGTGAATAACCACTGGCGGCTTCGAATGCATCATTACATTCTAGTATGGTGCCCGCCAGGTCTGTTTTAGAGACAAGGGTTTGTCCTTCAGGTACAAGGTACTCATTATTTGTAATGGGCTGATTGTTGCGCATTTAAAACTCCTTAATGCCTTAAGCTAGGGCGGATATATAGAGATAATTTTTCACTTAAATGCTAACAACCCAAAATCGCACAATCTTGCAAGACCTTACTAAAATAAGGCTTTTTACTCACCAACCCGTCCGATTATTTCTGTTCTTGAGTTAAATTAATAATTACGACCCCATATTTTTTACTGACTACCTAGCTGAACTTAGTTCTGCTCTGATACTTAAACCGATTGGGAAACTGGGCACCTCGATTAAATAAGTTCATATTTATCCAGTAGTGCCGTAAAACCAGCTATGTCGATAGGCTTAGAAACAAACTCATTAAACCCTGATGAATCGGCTTTTTTTCTGTCGGATACAAAAACATTCGCAGTCACTGCAAAATATAGCGTGTGTTTCAAATGCGGCATATTTTTAAGTTGTTCCGCAAGCTCGTAACCATTCATTTCAGGTAGGTTAATATCCAGTAAAATCAGGTCAAAACGACCACTCTCGGCCAATTTTAGACTAGTAGAAGGTGTTGTGGCGTGGACAAATTCAATTGAAGGAAAGTGTTCAAATATGGCCTGCATGAGCTTTAAATTAGAAGGGTTGTCTTCGACATAAAGAACACGTTTGATTTCTGATTCAGGTTTTGAATGACTCCCTGATAAACTACTTAGATCAGGGTTTTTATCACTTAAAACCGATTGACCAGCGTCAGCCATTAAACTAATCGTAAAATTACTGCCGCCTGATGGCCTTGCAAAATACTCGATATTTCCACCCATCAACTCCATCAAGTTTTTGGTTATCGATAAGCCAATCCCGGTTCCTTCGACGGCACTTCCTTCGTAACCCAGTCGATTAAACGGCTGGAATAATTTTTCACGTTTGTCTTCAGCTATTCCAACCCCGGTGTCTAAGATACTAATCTTAATTAAGTTGCCATCTGACTTAACAACCACTTCAACTTGGCCGGCTTCGTTATTATATTTAACGGCATTTGAAAGCAAGTTTAAAATAACCTGCTTTAATCTCACCCGATCGCCAATCACACTGAGCGCTTCTGCTGTATTAAACTTTAGAGATATTTGTTTCTCAGTCGCCATAGGCAGAACGCTCCCCTCACATTCTTTGAGGAGTTTAGCTAGGTCGAGTTTTTCCATCACTAGGTTTACTTGCCCTGCTTCAATTTTGGCAAGATCTAATACGTCATTAATCAGGCTTAATAAGTGTTTTCCGGCGACTGATATTTCATTTAAGCTGTCGGCCTGCATTTCAGTTAGTTGTTTGCTGGTCATCAGCAGTTGCGTATATCCAAGCACGGCGTTCAGGGGCGTGCGTAACTCATGGCTCATGCTCGATAAAAATTCAGATTTGGCTTGATTTGCACGCTCCGTCTCAGATATCTTCAG
The DNA here is from genome assembly GCA_014859465.1 of Methyloprofundus sp. GTDB lineage: Bacteria > Pseudomonadota > Gammaproteobacteria > Methylococcales > Methylomonadaceae > Methyloprofundus. Next base: position 3,508 of record JACUUF010000040.1, on the reverse strand, counting down.
TATTAACTCATCATTTAATCTCGCTTGCTCAGATTGCATTCTCTTAAATTGAATAATCACGCCATAGCTCTGGGTAAAGGGTGTTAAAAACTTAACATCCTCGCTTGAATAGCCGCCCGGCTTATTTGCAAGACCATAAAAACCAACCAACTTGGTACCATGAAATACTGGAATAGCTATAAACGCATCCAAAGAAGGCGGGCTCTCAGGTAAACCGGGAGCTCGATTATGGTTTGCAGAATCATTACTGATAATGATAGATTTATTTTTTAGCCCTTCGCCAAGCAGAGTATCTAAAGCTCTAAGCTCATTAACATGATCGACTTCCTGGGCATCAATAACATGGAGGCTCTTATCTGAAAGGATAGAGGTGACGGCATGGGTTTTTAAGTAGGGGTTATTTTTTTCATCGAACAATACTTCACCAATAAAACCATACTGGCTGCGTGTTATTTTTAACAATTTACCTAGTAAGTAATCAGCCACTTCAACGATATTTTTATTAATCATAAACTGATTATTTGCGTGCCATAACGTATCTAAAAGTGCTTTTTGATTCTTATTTTCCAGGTCAAGTTTTACAAACTTATCAATATCCCTAACAATCAGCGTGAAACCCGAAAAACTCTGCGAATCAATTTTTCCTAATGCAATTCTTAATGCAAAGGTTCGACCTGATTTATGGCGACCTTGCACCCGCCCACCTGCGCCCATTTGTAGAACTTTTTCTTGGTCTTTGATAGTGAAGTTACGGAGCTTACGTTTGTGAAATGCTGTTAATTGTTCCGACACTAGCATAAAAATGCTCTGCCCAATTAATTCATCCTGCTTATAACCAAACACGCTTTCACAAGCCAAATTGGCACTGTGTATTTTGCCATACCGATCGACTTGAAATATGCCATCTGGCGCCGAATCTAAAACTGATTTTAATTCCATGACGGACTGCGCTGCTTGGTTTTTAGACCGTTCTAAGTCTAGTGTTCTCGCTCTTACTTCTTTTTCAAGTGATGTGGTATGTTGCTCAAACTTTTTTCTAACCCTGCCGACAAACCATGTCACCAAACCAACCAGTAATAACAAGGCCAGAACCGCGACAAGCATGCCCCTATTAAATTGCTGCTTTGTTTGGCCGTGGTCATGCGCATAATGTTGCTGCAATACTTTGACGCGTTCTGTAACCAGTTGAAAATAATTACTTAAAAGCGAATCCGCGAAATCTTGAGCGGGGCGGACTTCAGTATTGAAATACTCTACGGCGTCATTTTGAAGGCCAAAGTCTTGAATCAGACTCTGAAAAAAGAATTGTTTGGCTAGCCCATCCTCTAGCGCTTCACGATGCTTATGTAACAACATGATTTCAGCCCCACTGGCTGCTAAGCGCTCAAGATTGCTTGATTGCTCGACAATTTGCTGACGTAAAGCGGGCAATTGATTAAATTTAGCGTTGATGTCTTTCTGGCTGGGTTCGCCAACTAACATATCCCCTAAATTTAATTTAAGTTGATTTCTAAGATCTAGCAGACTGGTTAAATGCGTTATTTTTTGTTGTTCGTGTAAAAGTGTTTTCCAGGCAGCAAGCTCACTTTCATAGCCTTTGTTAAAGACGTTATAAATACTCAAAGCCATCCCGATGATAAAAAAGAACATCAAGATAAACGGCAGATAAAAAAACTTAATTAAAGTGATAGATCGCATAGCGTTACACTAACTTACACTATTTCAAACAACTTGCCAAACTGAGCAATGTCTAGTGATTTTTTAACCTTTTCTGAGTTTGCATTCACAATTTTTAGCGCACTTTGTTCCAAATGAGTTTTCTGTCGCAATAACAGCATTAGACCCAACGCGGCACTGTCGATACGGACAGTATCTGAGAAGTCTAAAATAACTTCTTCAAGTTGTGATTCAAACGCCTTATATGAATCGTTAAATGCTTCATATAGATTAATATCAAATACTTGTGGTAAATATATGGTCAATCGGTTCTTTTCAAGCTTAGTTTGTAGACTCATTAAACCCACCCTTTCTATATTTAGGTCTGCTGACAATTAGGAAGTTTACTTTCGGGTGCCTCGATTAACCCCAGCTTGAATTCTGCGTGACTTACAGGTCAGCTCTGCTTTGTGTACCTTTGCAAGGTCTAGATATTCCGGCAGATTCACGCCTTGATCTGAAAAACTTGGCGCTGCCAGAAATCAATTTGGAGTTAGTCGAGGCGCCCAGTTTTATGCTAACAATGTAAACTACATTAAGCTTGCAAATCCCTACAAAAATACGTCATTTAACCCGACATATGTCTTTATTTTGTTTTATTTAAGCCTCTTAATGTCGATGGAACCCTTAACTCAAAAAACATAAAACCAACGCCTTTAAGAAGCCATTAGGGCACCTCATTTAAGTGGCTTGTGTAATTGCAACTAAAAGCTGGTAGCCGTAACCTCGAATAGATTTGATTGTGTGCGGGGTGTCAATCAGTTTTTCTAACTTGTGCCTCAGTCTTGAAATCATGACTTCGAGTTGCTTGCGCCCTTTTTCATCTAGCTCTAGCTGGTTTAGTTCTAATAACTGCCAATATTCAAGTTGATATTTTTGTGCATGCAGAAAAGCATTCAAGGTTCTGGCTTCTTTGTAGCTAAGACTTTCGCTAACTTTCTGATTGTTGGTCAACTTTTGTTTGATTGGATCAAATTCAAGCACCGTATCATCTGTAGTTAAATTAGGGGAAACACGCTTAATTAATGCTTTGCAAGTCGCTACTAGCTCTTGATTTTCAATAGGCTTGGTTAGATAAAAATCTGCACCAGCAGCATAGCCTTGCAATTTTTTATCTATGCCTTTGTGCATTGACAGAATAATGATTCCTAAGTGCGGCCAGGCCTGCCTTAATTGCCTAGATAACTCAAGACCACTCATGCCCGGCAAGGTTATATCAACAATGGCCATCTGAACGTTATTTAAGCTCATATCCTGTGCATAGAAATCTTCGGCCGACTCAAAAGCCTGTACGTTAAAACCGGCTTCTATCAATGTATTGTTTAAGATTTCGCGCAGTAATTGCTGGTCTTCGATAACAACAAAGTCCATTTCGCCCTTCTTATTGAATATGTACGTTAAGTTGGGCACCTTGATTAACCCCTGGTTGATTCTGCGGGGCTTAGCCAAGCTTTCCAGCTCTACGTTGTGAACCTTTGCAAGGTCTAGACATTCCGGCAGGGTCACGCCTTGATCTGAAAAACTTGGCGTGGCCAGAATGAATCAGGAGTTAATCGAGCTGCCCCGTTACTTCTATTGCAATAATATACGTGAATACACCCTAGCTCGTTGAACTTTTTGGCGCTAACTTTGAACCTAACTTATAAAGGACACCTCGACTAAAAAAACGTAAAGAAATGACATAGATTCAGTTAGAATCGAACTGATTGAACCCTTCTGGGCGGTTAATACACTTAAGGGCACCGGCATTATTGGTCTATGCGGACTTAATCCATTCCAAAGATGCGCGTAA
>JACUUF010000242.1 GCA_014859465.1 Methyloprofundus sp. | reverse complement strand
TCATCGCCAACCGCCTAGTCCCAGAAATACAAGATGTAAAAGACAAAGTCTATACCCGTGACTTATTTGGAAAGGACTAATTAAAAGGTTTGAAGCGTGTGCATAAAACCCAACAGGCCAGGACCAGATGCTAACTTAAAGCAAACTAATCTAATGATAAATAAACTACATAAATTTTATAAAAGAATCCAAATTTACCTTGCTAATACCTCATGGATTATGGGTGAAAAAATAGTCGTAATGGGCTTGGGATTTTTGGTAACGGTTATTTTAGCTCGGTATTTAGGACCAGAGCAGTTCGGGATACTTTCATATGCAATTTCGCTAGTTGCATTGTTTGGTGTCGCGGGGCATGTTGGTCTCAGTGGTTTGGTTATTAGAGAGCTGGTCAAAGAACCTGAAAACAAACAAGTCATTATGGGTACAAGTTTCGCACTAAAAGGTGCAGGCTATTTAATTGGTTTGATACTTGTTCTACTGGTGGCCTTTCTAACAGAACCTATGAATAGTGTCGAGTTTTGGGTTCTAGTAATTGTTGCCTTTTCTTTAGTTTTTAAACCGTTTGATGTAATTGATTTTTGGTTCCAATCACGCTTAGAAGCCAAATACACGGCCATTTCACGAACATTAGCAACGGTTGTTAGTTCAGCCTTTCAGCTTGTACTTGTATTTGTAAGTGCTAACCTTGTCATGCTTGCTGCCGCGCACTTAGTTCAAGCTACTCTTACTGTTTTGCTTCTGGTTTCATTTTTCTTTATTAAATCTAAACTTAATATTAAAAGCTGGCAATTCTCTAAAAACAAAGCAAAAGAGTTGTTTAGTCAAGGCTGGGTTGTTTTTCTAGGTTCAATCTTTGCGGTTATTTATCTTAAGATTGATCAAGTAATGCTCAAGTGGTTAGTCGGTGCTGAGGAGGTAGGTATATATGCCGTTGCTGCCACGCTATCAGAAGCATGGTATTTTGTACCCGTCGCCATTGTCGCATCATTTTTCCCTAAACTAATAAAACTTAAAGAACATGATCCCACGCTTTTTCATCATCGCTTACAACAATTATTTGATTTTTTATTTATCCTTGCGCTTGGCGTCGCGATAGTTGTAGCTTTTTTAGCCCAGCCAATTATTACGATATTCTTTGGTGAAAGTTATATAGGAGCGGCTTCAATATTAGTAGTACATATTTGGTCGGCTGTTTTTGTATTTTTGCGAGCAGGATTTAGAAATTGGATGTTTATTGAGAATATGCTTATGTTCTCGCTAATTACTCATGGCATAGGTGCCTTAGTTAATGTAGCGCTTAATTTTTGGTTAATCCCACAATTTGGTGGTCTAGGCGCAGCATATGCAACTTTGCTCGCTTATGCCACAGCGTCTTACATTGCGTTATTGTTTCATAGTAAAACACGAGTTGTATTTATCATGATGACCAAGTCAATTTTTAGTCCAGTACGTTATTTGCTTTTTATAAAAGGAAACTAATACTTTCTTAGAGGCTTGCCGTTTAGGCTCATTGGGCTCGAATTCATGCATTTTATATATTGCAGAATGGGGTGAAACTGAAGAAGTGGCTAAATATAAAGGCGGCTGGGGTGCTTGCGAGTTATTGTAGTTATTGATGTTAGAAAAACTGCGAGCTAACACTATTTTTAATCTACAGGCAAGATGTTGGGGATCCAAGAAAAGTTGGAAAGAGTTGTGCTTAAAGCATAAAGAACTCTATGTTATTTTCTGTCATGGTGTTGACAGTCCAAAGTTAATGGACACACTAAATACTTAATTAAATTACTCGAATGATAATTAGAAAGGCTTGAAGATGTTAAATGGAAAGAAAATCATTGAAATAAGAAAAACCGGTTTTGTAAATAAGGGTGCTGAACTCATGCTCTTTGCAGTTTTGGAGAAAATGCAACAATCTTACTCGGATGCAAAATTCGCAATGGTTCCTTCAAGCTCAATCAGCCATGCCCCATATACTAGACGTGCAAAGCTGGGCCTATATCAAAAGCCACATTTGCTGAGGCGAGAGGGGAAGTTTGACTGGATTTGGTACCTTTTGCCAAAGAATGTAAGAGATATGTATGGGGTTGTCCTGAATAGAGAGGTTGATGTTGTTATGGATGCTGCTGGTTTTGCATATAGTGATCAGTGGGGCACTGTGAGTTGCTTAGAATTAGCTGTATCTTGCAAGCAATGGCGCAAAAATGGTACGAAGGTTGTTTTATTGCCCCAAGCTTTTGGACCTTTTAAAAATTGGCTTAATAGAAAAGCTATCAAAATTGCTTTTGATCATGCCGATTTAGTTTTTGCACGTGACAAAATCTCCTACGACTACTTGGTTGAGGTAGTTGGTGAGCGCCCAAACTTAAAATTGGCACCAGACTTTACAAATTTGATTGATGGCGTTGTACCAGACAGTTTTGATAAAAGTTCAAATAGGTTCTGTATAGTTCCAAACTACCGTATGGTTGATAAAACCAGTAAAGTTGCGAGCGAAGCATACCTGCCTTTTATGATTGAAGTTACACGCTATGCTTATGAAAAAGGTCAAAAGCCATTTATTTTAGTACACGAAGGTGCTAATGATCTAATGCTTGCTGAAGAAATACGGAATGCAGTAAGTGCAGAAATTCAAATTATAAAAGAAACAGACCCCTTGAAGATTAAAGGTATTTTGAGTGTTTCGTCCGGTACGGTAGGAAGCCGGTTTCATGGTTTAGTGAGTGCTTTATCACAAGGTGTACCAGCATTGGCAACTGGTTGGAGTCATAAATATCAAATGTTATTTGAGGATTATGGTTTCCCGGAGGGGTTGTTAGAGGTAACAATGAGTAAAAATCAGATTCATAGTAAGTTAGACTTAATCACTAACGAAGCAACAAAGTTGGATATTTCTAATAAGTTGAAAATAAACTCTATTAGAATGAAATCTGAAGTAGAAGGTATGTGGAGAGAAATAATCGAAACTGTAAACAAATAGATTGATTAAATATTTTAAATATGATTGATTTTAGTTTAGCTATGAGTAATCAAAATTGACTGTAAAAATTAAAAAAATTGTATTAACAATTATTGTACTAACTCCATTTTTTTTTGCTGCATCATATGTGTTACTTAATGCTTATGTCCTTAGTGACCAAGTGTATTATCATAATTTTTATGAAGCACTAAAAAGTGCATCCCCAAATGAAGTGATGTACTTGGCTAAACAATATGTATCAAGCGTGGAGCCCTTGTCTTCATATTTACTATGGGTTGGTGCAAAACTAGGTTTTGAAAAAAATAACTATATTAGTTTTTATAATGTAATTATTCTAATCGGTGTGGTATTGTTTTGCCATAAGTATAAAGTTTCAGTTTTTATGAGTTTTTTATTAATCACGAATTTTTACTTGCTTGTGTTGTTAACAGGTGCTGAAAGATTGAAGTTCGCATATTTGTTTCTAATTTATTCAACTATTTTTACTAGTAATTTAAGATATATATTTATTGGGTTAGCACCTTTTGCTCACTTGCAGAGCTTAATTTTATTGTTGGGAGTTGTTTTTGGGAAGCTAAGTGAATTTATAGGCGGTATGGATATCTTAAAAAGTAAGATTAGTTATAGAATTATTCACCTTATTTTTTTTGGATTTATTTTTTTTGCAACGGTTTTAGTTTATTTATACGAAGGTTTGACTACAAAAGCCGCTATATATATGAAGTATTCAGGGGGTGTTTATGATATTTATCAGGTTTTATTATTAACAATAATTGCTTTAATGGTTTCAAGAAATAAATTAAGAATGCTTTTTATTATGCTTTCGATGATAGTGGCTGTAATTTTGTTGGGCGGTGATAGGATAAATATGGTTGCCGTAACTTTGGTGGTTTATTACTTAACTATTGAAGGCAGAATTGATTCCTATCCAATGTACTTTTTGATGGGCTACCTTAGCCTAAAATCCGTGCCTTTTGTTAATAATATATTTATTCATGGAACCGGTTTTATTTAGCTTAAAATTTAAGAGGGTTTGTATTGAAGTTTTTAAAAGTATTAACATTGACAGCATACTATTATCCGGCTTTTAAAGCTGGTGGGCCAGTAAAGTCAATTAAGAATATGGTTGATCACCTTGGGGATAAGATAAAGTTTTTGATAGTCACATCAGATCGCGACCTCGGTGACTTAAGTCAATTTTCAAGTATAAATATTGGTGGCTGGGATGATGTTGGCTTGGCAAAAGTCAAATATATAAAAAAATCCAATTATTCAATTTTTGACTTGTACTCATTGTATAAAAAATCTGATTTTGATGTTCTTTATATGAATAGTTTCTTTGATTTTTTCTTTACAATAAGAACCTTGTTATTAAGGAGGTTTTCATTGCTTAAAGCTTGCCCGATAGTTATAGCTCCGAGAGGGGAGTTTTCTTCTGGTGCACTTTCGCTTAAATTTTTTAAAAAAAATATTTATATCAGATTTTCTAGATTAATTGGTTTGTATGATAATGTTATCTGGCAGGCATCGAGTGAACTAGAGAAAAGAGATATATTAGAAGCGTTGGGTGTAGATCCTTCTTGTGTTTTTGTGGCTAACAATTTACCAGAGAAGATTTCATCAGATAAAGTTAAAGATAGCTATCAATATAATGATAAGTTTAGTTTAGTTTTTTTATCTCGGATTTCCCCAAAAAAAAATCTATATTTTGCTTTACAGACTTTAAAGAATGTTCAACGTCAATTAGACTTTGACATTTATGGTCCAATAGAAGATAAGGTATATTGGAAATCATGTTTACACCTAATAGATACAATGCCAAAAAATATAAGAATAAAGTATCAAGGCGTTATTACACCTGAGCATGTTTCTACAGTTTTATCAAAATATGATTTATTTTTTTTCCCAACATTGGGTGAGAATTATGGTCATGTTATAGCTGAGT
>JACUUF010000241.1 GCA_014859465.1 Methyloprofundus sp. | reverse complement strand
GCGACATTGTCTGCAATATCTTGCTCGTTGTTTATTTTTGACACGGAGTTTACAGCAACCTGCTGCCTCCAACTAAGCCGGGATTCTGCATCCATATTCGCAACCTCATCAATTTTTTCAGCAAAAAAGTCTAAATCAAGCGGCAAATCCCAACCCAATTTATCATTTTCTAAACTCTGCCAAGGCGTTTGATCACTTAACAAAACCGGCGTTCCTACAGATAAGGATTCAGCAATGACATGACCATAGTTTTCACCACGTGTAGGAAAAAAGAATAAATCGTAGCCAGAAAAAACGTCTGCTACTTGATCAGGTGTAACCGCGCCACAATAATTAACTAAAATGTTAGAAGGCAATTGCTCAATCAAATTTTGACAGCCCTGCCAATATTCCTTATCCTCGATTGGACCATAAATATCAAAAACTAAAGACGACTTTACTTGGCCGAGAACTTGTAAGACAAAATCAAGGTTCTTCATTGGCGAGATACGAGATAAAAAAACAATCTTACAAATTTCATTTGGCTTTAAAGCTAAGTCACCTATGCTTACAGATACCTTTGGCGGCAAATCCTTCGCTATAAATATGGAAGAAGGATCAATGTTTAACGCCGAAATAATATCTTTCTTTTCAAGTTCACTCGATGCCTGACAAGTAATACCGCGATACAAGCCAAGCCAGCTTGCTACTTTAATAAACAACTTCTTCTTAAACGACTTCAGCTCCAACGCACCAGTCGAAAATTCACCACGAGGAGCTAACACAATGGGGCAAGGTTTAATAAAGCGCAATCTTCTAGCCAACAAAGGCTTAATCGTAAAATTAAAGTCAAAAAAACTATTTAAATATAAAACGTCAAAATCAGAAGTATTAATTAGATGAGAAATGCGCTTCAAAGACAAACTTTCTGGTGTTAGATACATAACCGATGCTTTACTAAGAGTATGCCAAGAATTTACTTCAACGTTAGGAAAAGCCTTTTCATCACCTAAATCTCGGTCACGAGTAACAACCAAAATTTGAAAATCGTCAAGCTGTTCAACCATGTTTACCAAAGTTTTAACCGGCCCACCAGCTTTAAAGCTAGGTAAATAAAATCCAGTAAAAACAAGTAGACGCTTACCCTGCATAAAAACCATCACCATAGAGAACAATATTCTCAACAAAAAAATAAGCTTGAACGCCAAAATAAAGAGTTGTTGCAAGAACTCCAAAATTGACACCTCGATTAACTTGAAGTGCATAATACATAAAAACAAAGTAACCAAAAATATTCACACGCTCACCACCAAACAGAGCAGCTGCAATGATCAAAGGTATAAAAATAAACAACGCATCCAGTCTTTTCTTTTTTGAATACCATAGAGATAGTGCAAAAAAAATAAACATCTTCCACAAATCAAAAATATTGATTGAGTCGTAATAGGCTATAAATTTTGAAAAAATCTGTTTGTTTAATAGGATGACTACAACAAAGGCTAGAATAAAAAAGAAAAATACTGTCTTAGAGATCAAACCCTTTGTAAAAAAACGCCAAATTAGATTTCTCAAATTCCTAAAAGCAATACCTGCATAAATAATCAAAAACTGGGCATGAGCGGTAAGACTTAAAATAACAAATGGATAGAATACTTTTACTCGCTCAATATAATAAAGAGAGAGCAGAAAAAAAACCATCCCATACTTGAGTCTCTCAGCTGCAAAATACAAAACAAATAAATAAAAGTTAGTCAACACCAAAATTATAGCTAACGGGGCATAAACTCTAATCTTGTCTAGATTTATTAACAAAAAATAAACCAAAAACGCATTTGAAAATGCAATAAAAACATCCTTATCAAGGAACCTAGAAAACACCCATATTAAGGAATAATGAACATATTCATAGCTTGACAACAATAAGTTATACTGTAAATACCCCTCAATAAAAGACAGAGAACTGACTACTTCATAAGTCGCACGATAGTGTAGTTGATCACCATTAACATATTGTGGTGAGATCAGTAACGACAAGCCAAAAACAAACAGCATTGCCATAAAAATAGAAAATTTATATATTAAATTTTTTATCACACTCAATCTAGCTTCTCAGAAAGTTTAACAACAGACTCTAATATCATTTTTTTTGCATGCAAAACCTTATCAGACAACATGGCCTTTAATCGCAACTCATTTTTTTCCAAATATTCAAAAGAGCTATACATTTTCTCTGAGTTTAATTCACTCAACGGAATTACAACAGGTTCATCACCAAATAGATCTAAATTAATACCTCTGGCCTTCTGGCTATAGGCAATTGAAACAGTTGGAACCAAACTAGACAAGGCGGCAATAGTCGAATGAGTTCTTGCACCTATAAAATATCGACATTTACTTATTACATACTTTATTTGTGAAGCATTAAGGCTTGGGTCCATAATTTTTACCTTATCACCCAAACAATTCAACTCACCTAAAATTTTTAACATATACTCATAATCATTATTTTTTAAAGCACCATCTAAAGGCGTAACATGTGGTACCAATAGCACGGACATAGACTTTTCGTTAACAACCTTGGTAATGAATTTAATTACCTCAGTGCTAATCCGATCACGCTGACCGCTAAACTTTTCAATTAAAGGGCTTACATTTACACCTAAAACACCATTGTCAGGTTCAGATGGCCAAAATTCATCTGTACTAATTACTTGTTTAGATAATGTAAACGCACTATCTGGCATACGAATTACATTATTCAGTCCAAAATCTTCTAGCAAAATTTTCTCAGACAAGCTCTCACGCACTACCGTTAAAGCCATTTTTTCAAAATGCTGCTTTAAACTAGGTATAAAGAATGGTTCTTGTTGAAAATTAGAAACCGTTGCACCCCACAACACAACGGGTTTACCCATTTTCATCGCCAAGTGATCTATGCCCATAATCCATGAAGGTAATCTACCTTCATAAGTATACATATCACCACCAATAGATAAGACCGCATCTACTGATTCAAGCGTTCTTTTTAAAGTAGAATCTGCACTAAACGGCCAATTCATTCGCTTAAGAAAAGCAAATGGTAATCTCTGCAACTGAACCCAGTATCTTGTTAGCTTAGGGTAGTAAAGTGGAACAAAAACAACACCTGATTCTGCATGCGCTGGCCACTGCTTTTTGTCAAGTTCAATATTATCAGAAGGTACAAATACTGTTATTTCACCAAATTGCTCTTTTAGTAAAGCTACGGTACTTCTTACAATCGCTTCACAACCTCTGTTTCCAAAAGTACGTTGTCCAGTTAGATAAAATTTTTTCATGTCCCACTCCTCGCTAAAAATTACTCAAGCTACTTTTATTTGACGAAATGCAACATTTCATTAATATCTATCCTTGCTGAACAAGCTACTTTTAAATCAGGAGGGATATTACCAACAGCAAGTAAACTTATTACTACATGTGATGATGGGATATTAGCAACTTTTTTTAATGAACGATCCACTCCTGAAGTTACAGACCAATTTAAAAAACACGTTCCAACGCCTAATGAATGTAATGCATACACAAAAGTCATTGCCATTAAACCTCCGTCAACATATGCTTGATTTCTCTCATTTGCACCACTGAAACAATTCAAATCCGAAGTTATCGCTACAATATGGCTTGCCATATCACCAAAACCGCGATTCCCACCTTGTAAACTTAATATATCTTCTTTTATCTTGTTATCTTCAAAAATAAATATATGAGATGTCTGTCTATTACAAACCGAGGGCGTTTTTCTTGCAATTATTGCTGCTTTTTTTAAAATTTCAGATGACACGGGAGTTACATCAAAGACTCTAATACTATGTCGAGTATTAGCTAAATCTTCAAAACAACCAGAGCTTTTTTCTAAAATTTCACTACGCGAAATGTTGATTGTTCCACCCGTTTCACTCTGATTACTAGCTAGAACATGAGAAACATTATTTAAGAACACATCCAACCACTGGATACAAAGATCATTTTTTTTATTGAAACGCTGATACTCTATCAAAGCATTTAAAGAGCTTATAACCACACTATCAACACCATAATTTTCTATATACAGTGCTGTATACCTAATAACTCGCTTAACTACTACCTGCCCAAATCCAGGCCTAGGTTTACTTAATGAAAGACCTTTTTCAATAACATGAAAATCCTTTATTAAAAGAGCTCTAACCTTGTTTTTATTATTTAATTTTGAAAATGTTGATGAATATCTTATATATCTATAAAAATCATAACCATAATTAAATGGAAGCACTATTGAATCCCGAACTAGCTTAAACACCTCAATAAAACTATTTGGCAACATAAACCTTATTATTTCTTTAATCTTTTCTAACGACACTTAAACATTCCTTTAAATTGCTTTTTTTCTATAATGAACGTACAAAGTCAATAAAAGTACATTACTCATCAGGGTAGACACTGCAGCGCCCTCCGCACCATAAAACGGAATGAATGCTAAATTTAACAGAATATTTACAATGGCAACCAATCCCATTAATTTAACTTTTGTCTTCATATGTTCTTGTGTCACTAGCGTGGCGCCTACACTGCTAGCCACAAATAAAATAGGCGCGGACAGTGCCAAAATGGTTAAAAGCCCCACAGCGTCTTTGTATTCATCGCCAAATAAAAACGGTATGGCCAAAGGTGATAGTAGCCATATTAAAGCCATAGCTAACAACCCTAGTATCAACATAGCAACATTACCTTGACGATAGACTTTGTAAAAAAGTGCTCTGTCGTGGTGTGCCCAACGATGCATTTTGGGTAAAAGAAACTTTTGATACACAATTCCCGGAAACAGCAACACCGCCACCATAATGGTAAAGGCTACGTTGTAATAACCAGCTGCTTCATCTCCGGTGATGTATTTAACCAAAATAATGTCGCTTTGAAAATAAATTAAATGGAATA
>JACUUF010000240.1 GCA_014859465.1 Methyloprofundus sp. | reverse complement strand
CAAGCATTTCATTCATATCAGTAAAGTATGGCACGCCAAACTGCTCACCAATTTTTTTGGCTTTTTCTTCTACAATGTCGCAGACAGCAACCAGCTTTGCGTTTTCAATCTGTCCATGGCCTAATAATTCTGAGTGGCGTTTGGCAATACGACCACAACCTAATAATGCGAATTTAAGCATATTTATATTTCCTTTAGTTAAACTTAATCTTTACCAAATAAATCCCTAGTGTAAACTTTTTCTTGTACGTCTTGCAGGTTGTCAACTAGGCGGTTGGCGATGATGACATCGCTTTGTGCTTTGAAGTCGGCCAGATCGCTGATGACTTTTGAATGGAAGAAGTCGGTTTGACCTTGTTCGGTGAGCACGGGTTCGTAAATGACGACTTCAATGCCTTTGGCTTTGATGCGTTTCATCACACCTTGGATGGCGCTGGCGCGGAAATTGTCGCTGCCCTGCTTCATCACCAAGCGGTAGATGCCGACTTTTTGTGGTTTGCGTTTGAGGACTTGGTCGGCGATAAAGTCTTTTCTTGTGGTGTTGGCGTCCACTATCGCGGCAATCAAGTTTTGCGGCACGTCTTGGTAGTTGGCGAGCAGTTGTTTGGTGTCTTTCGGCAAGCAATAGCCACCGTAGCCAAAACTAGGGTTGTTGTAGTGGCTGCCAATGCGCGGGTCTAAGCCAACCCCTTCGATGACTTGGCGGGTACTAAGGCCGTGGGTTTCGCAGTAGGTGTCCAGTTCGTTGAAATAGGCGACACGTAGCGCTAAATAGGTATTGGAGAACAGCTTAATCGCTTCCGCTTCGGTGGAGCCGGTAAAGAGCACCGGAATCTCGTCTTTGGGTTTGGCCGCGCCCTCTAGTAGCAGGCCTGCAAACACCTGCGCACGCTCAGATTGCTCGCCCATGACAATGCGTGATGGGTGTAGGTTATCCCAAAGGGCTTTGCCTTCTCGGAGGAATTCTGGCGAGAAGATAATATTTTCGGTATTGAATTTTTGCTTGACGGAGTGAGTGTAGCCAACCGGGATGGTGCTTTTGATAATCACGGTGGCGTTGGGATTAATCGCCAGCACATCATTTATCACCGCTTCAACCGATTTAGTGTTAAAAGTGTTGGTTTCGGTGTCGTAGTCAGTTGGGGTGGCGATAACGACAAATTCCGCCTCTTTGTAGGCCTGTTGCTTGTCTAGTGTTGCGGTAAAGTTCAGCGGCTTGTTCGCGAGAAAGTCTTCGATTTCCGCATCGACAATCGGCGCTTGCTTATTGTTTAAGAAGTCGATTTTTTCCGGCACAATGTCGAGTGCGACTACGTCGTGATGTTGTGCTAATAATACGGCTAATGACAAGCCCACATATCCGGTTCCGGCAACTGCGATTTTCATAACTGTATCCATTTCGTATTTAGCTTGCGCTTAGTGGCCTTCACCATTTGACTGAAAAGCCATTATTTATGCTACCGCCCTGCGCTGTCGTTACGCATTCACGATTCGTAGTGAACTCATTTAGGTTGATCAACAGCTTTCAGCTTAATTTGATCTACTTTTTACTTAAGATGCGCATTAGTGCTAGGACACGTTGCTCGGCATCTTGATTTAGGCATAGCTCGCTCAAATCCGCCGATGGCGCTGAGGCAGCATTACCTTGTAACTGCTGAACATCAACCGCTTCACGCGCCTTGATCGTCTCAATTATTTCATCGCGAATCACGGCTGGATGCGCTCCAAATCGAACCAATTCGAGTACACCCTTGGTAGAACGTATAGGCCCCCAGTTATCGGTTTGATGGCTTAACTGGATAAACAAGCACCGGGGAAAAAGTGACTCCTGTTTGACAACCTCTTTACCACGACGCATGACTTTTAAGGATACACGGGGTCGATAAACCGAATAACCCTGTGCAGTGAGATTGTGCTCAGCCACTTCATCCTGCTTGGGTTTCGCCATAATCAAATACCAGTTTTTCATACTATTTTTTATTTTTATTGAGCCATGCGAGCTCATGTTGTAGCTGTTCGTACTCTTGTTTTTTGCGTTCAATAAACTTCTCAGTGAGTGCAATTCGCTCTTTTATACCTTTGGGGGTTAAAACATAGCGATATTGTTTCTTGTTTTCTGATTCGGCAAATCGCTCTGCTTTGATTAAACTTTTTTCAATCAATGCCCGCACGATGAAATTTGTTTTGCCAAGACTGAAGCCTAACTGTTCTGCAAGCGCTCTTTGCGTTTGACTTTGCTCGGCCAAGCGCATGGTTTGCAGTATCGATTCTGAATCCAGTTTCACAACCCATCCTTTTAAAAGATCTAATTCGCTTGGCTAAGTGGCTTTGTTACTTGCCTTTAACCAGTTGCGTATTGTACATCTTTTGAATACGTCTATGAAAAAATCGTTCAATAAATGAATAAATAATTGATGTTTCGCGGTTTTTTTCTGTTTTAGTTTTCACTGTGCAAACCGCCTTTAGTTCAAATTAACAAAACTGCGCACTTTAGTTAACAAATTGACCTAAAATAAACGGAGTTGTTATGCTAAAAATATTCACACCCTATTCTCTTCCAAGCCACTTTAATGCAGATCATATTCCATCTTATTCGCTACAATTAGCCTCACTTTCTTTAAACACATTGCGTGGTTATTTATCGGATTTGTCACTATTTTGTTACTGGCTTAGCTCGGAACCGGTTTTGTATGATCAAGCTGACAAGGTTATTCATAAATCACAAGCGGAGATTGCCGACTGCTTACTAAACACAAAACTTAGCGATCAGGTTCTTTGCCGGTATCTTGAGCTATTTGGTTTTCAATACAAAATAAGCACAATTAAACGCAAATTGGCTGCACTAAGCTGGGCTTTTGGTCAATTAAAGCTTATTGACCTTACAAAAGCGCCTAGTGTAAAGGCCAGTTTTAAGGGCCTGAAAAAACTTCATGCGCAGTACGCCGCTAATATTCTGGATTCAAAAGATATTGTTGCAATGGGGATAGTGCCGCCAACACTCGCAAGTGAAAATTTTAGAAGAAAAGCAGCACACCCTTTACGCATTAATACACTCATAGATATTATGGCGAAGATCGATAGGCAACTAGTCAGTCTGCCAAAAGCTACATTATTGCGCGATAAAGCGTTGCTGTCACTTTGGTGGGCGGGGGCTTTTCGCCGTTCAGAAATCGCCTCTTTACAGTGGTCTTTTGTTGAGTTTACGAATGAAGGCGTTAAGATTACGCTACCCTTCTCTAAGACGGATCAAGGTGGTAATGGAATTATTAAAGGCATTAACTATGCTAGCAAACATCCTGAACTGTGTGCCGTTAGTCACCTAAAAGCCTGGTTAGCTTTTCAAGGCGCATCGGTTGGGCGCTATGTGTTCTATCGTATAAGTCATACAGGAACCCTTGTTGGTGCAAATAAAAACCACTTAACCAGTGTTGCCATTGTAAACATCCTGCGAGGCCACCTTAAGCATGCAGGCATTCAGCGACCTGAGGATTATACCGGCCACTCTCCTCGGCGGGGTTTTGTTAGCGATGCTTACCATGCAGGAGCACCAACTAGATCGATCCAAAAGCAAGGTGGATGGCGCTCTGAGGCCATGTTGAATACCTATATTGAAGAAGAAAGTGTTTTTGACCGTAACGCAACCAAATCGGTTTTTTAAAGGAGTACACGATCATGCAAGAAAAAGATTCTGCTTTACTTGATTCCCTGCCGGATATGATATTCGTCTATGACGAAACTGGCACTTACCTTGATGTTAAGGGTGGCAAAGACAGTCAGCACTATTCTCAAACCCATTCTTTAGTTGGAAAGTCGGTGCATGATGTACTCTCCAAAGCTGATGCTCACCGCATTGTCGCCCACATTGGATATGCCATCGAGTTGCAAGGGGTTGTCGAGTTTGAATATGAAATTGACCACTATTCTCTTTACCCTGACTCAGGGCTAAATAAGCAATGGTATCGCGCAAGAATTCGCCCGCTAGATGCATCCATATACAACACGCCTGCTGTAGTGTGCATGGTGTCAAACATTACTCGTGAAAAGGTGTTTCAGTCACAGCTATTTGAGTATATTGAAGTAGATCCGTCACTGGATGTTCGTGTGCTTAACCACCGTGCATTTAGCGATTTTGTGAAAGAAATTGAAAGTGGAGCTTCCTCCGCCCTTACCCCTCAATCTCAGGCAACTATTTGGATAGAAGGATTTGAGCGCATAGAGGCAATGGCAGATGCGAAGACCTTAAAGAATCTTGAAAACAGTGTTATTTCAGCTTTATGGCGTGTGCGTCATGATGCAAGCTATCAAGTAGGTAGAATGTGTTTTGGGCAATATGTTGTTACAGCCAACATTAGCCCCCATAACCTTCAAAGCTCAATTAAGACCACGCTTGCCAGTATCGATGGTAAAACGGTTTCACTCAGAAATGGTGAATCCGTTGCTATTCAATTCGAGATCGCTGACAAATAATCCTTTTCTCCCCGGTGCAATCAAGTTATCAGCTTAATTGCACCGCGTCTACGTGTTTATTAAATTCCAGTTTTTTTAAGCCACAAGAATAAAAAAGCCTCTTTTTTTGATTCCCTTTCACTATTTCCAATAACTGTTTTGGGTTTCTAGTGGGTCTATTTTGGTTTTGTTTCAAACGGACTTCAGACTCAATTCAAATTAAGAATAAGTCCGCTCTCTATTCTTCTGAGTTCAAGCCAGGAGGTATGAGCCGTGACTTAATGAGAGGACTTTACGATGCATTTTTTAACAGACTATATCGATGTAAAGCTGTTACATCGAATCATGTTAGCTGGGGCTGTTGTATTTTTAACCGTGGGCTATTACAGCTTGTCGTATGGTGGTGAAGGATTTTATCAGTTTGGTTTGAGTATGGTGGGTGCAGGCCTAGTCGGTGCAGTTATTGGATTTTTAACAGATCAAGCAGCTTGTGGAGGTAAATAGTCAACAACCCCGGGCTGAAGCCCGAGGCTTGCGGTGAAAACCAAAAGCCTCGTT
>JACUUF010000002.1 GCA_014859465.1 Methyloprofundus sp. | reverse complement strand
AAATCTGTGTCATTTCGTTAAAATTTCTCAAAAAGGAATGACACATGACAAAACCTCAATTCGATTTCAACGAAGCATTAGAACAGCTTCAATCTGGCAAAGGGCTCACTGGCAAAGATGGTGTGTTGACCCCGCTGATCAAACAACTCACCGAAGCCGCGCTTAAGGCCGAACTGGACCTTCATTTAGCCGAGGATACGTCAGCCAATCGCAAAAATGGCTATATCAAGAAAACCGTCAAAAGCGGTATGGGTGAATTTGAGCTAGACACCCCCCTGTGATCGTGAGGGTACGTTCGAACCGCAACTGGTCAAAAAACACCAAACCAAACTCAGCCATTGGTCGTGTGCCGCCAAGGTATTTACTGGACGCGGCTTAACCCTCTACTTTTAACTTCGGTTCGAAATGGGGGGATTACAGGGTATAATTAACTTTCTCAATAATTCGCAATTAGTACTTTCAAAAATCCAAATGGATTCTCTCGACATTCAGCGTAGCAACTAACAAGTCGTTCAACTGGACGCATTACGGTTGTTCATTGTTTTTGCAAAAGAAAAACCGCAAAAACAAAGCCCAACCTAAGCGCCAGTTAACTATGGCATTAAATGTAATAAAGAGGTGATTTTGTGGCCTATCAGGACACTCTCAATATAAAAGAAAAAGATCTGGATAGGGACATTTACCGGATCATGCCAATTCATAGGCTATTAGAAACCTTTCAGACAAAGCTATTGACGCTGGTGCCTCCTTTAAAGTGGGATGATCCCTTCGAGAATCTTCTTCTGAACGGAACTGCTAAAACCTCAAACGGGGAAGTCGCTGACTTTGGTCCAATTCGAGATTCTGTCTATGGACAGTGCTGGACGCTTCACAAGGAAACAGACGCTATGTGGCGAATTTATTCGCCAGACAAGCAAGGAGCAAAAGTAAAAACAACGATAAGAAAGCTGCTTGATGCGCTTCAAAAGCAAAGCGGGGAATTCGCCAAGGTTCGCTGTTTCATTGGTGAGGTTGAGTATCATAATCAGAAGGAATTGATTAATAAGCTAAAAAGTATAGATCTTCTTAATACTTCAGGCTCAGGCGTTGCGGAGTCGCTTATATATAAGCGAGAAGAGTTTAGACACGAAAAAGAGGTTCGTCTTATATACACTGATAAAAGTGGCCCTGTGCATCAATTTCAAGTGGATCCTTGTGCTTTGTATGACGAGATTGTTTTTGATCCAAGGATTAACGAACATCTCTTTGAAGCATACAAAGTTGCCCTTCAAAACAAGGGGTACACCAACTCAATAAGGCAGTCGGTGATGTACCAGCCTCCCAAAGGCCTCCAAATAAATATTTAACAATTCGCGCCACTCTGGCACACTGAAGTGCGCCGGTGCGCTCCGCGTTATGTGTGATCACAAGGAATGAATTTTGAAGTTTGAGAGAATCTATAAAAACATCACTGGCCTTAGCTGCCAAGGGGAATCATGGCACATTTAAATGAAAAAGAAGGTTCTATCGTTAGCCACTGTCCTGGTTGTCGCGGTGGCCGTAGTACTTTCGAATGGCAAGTGAATGGCCGAGAAATTGGGGCGCATGAGAGAAGAGAAAAAGATAGTCATTGGGGAGACTGTATTGTTTCTTACAGGCTGTTTAAATGTGCGGGTTGCGGAATGGGTGCATTTGGCGTCATAAAAATGGGAGGCGGAGGAAGTTATCCTGGCTCTTATAATCGTCTATTAAAATTTTTCCCAGAAACAAGGCAACGGTTATCTATTCCGCGCTCAGTGCCACAGGGAATAGTTACGGAATTTCGTGAAGCTGAGACTTGCTTGGAAAACCAGTGCGTTAGAGCTGCTGCTGGTCTAATTCGTTCGGTGCTTGATAAAACCTTACGCGCCAATGGCTATAAAACCAAGCAAGAATCCAATTTATATAAGCAGATTGAGGCAGCTGCAGAGGACGGTGTTATAACCCAAGCGAGAAAGCGTAGAGCTCATGATGAAATTAGAGTTTTGGGCAACGACGTTCTGCATGATGATTGGCATGAAATTCCAGAAGAAGATGTAGAGGCAGCAAGACATTATTGCCAGAGAATACTTGAAGACTTCTATGATGATCGTGAATCCGTTCTAGTACTACTAAGAGAGGCCGGAAGGGCTCCGGAAGAGGATCGAGAGACCGAGGCCGAAGCGAGCGAAAGCTAACAAGCGCATGTTGTCGGACTGGTTTTCCGCTGCGCTCCAAGCCAGCCGAAAATGTGGGCGTTATGTGCCTAGAATATTGAGTTCTATATGATTGAATCAAATATTACCGAAGAAGTAGTTTCTTATTCATTGGGTTCTTGGAACAGAACTTTCGGTGGAGTTAGTGCCATAGATATTGCCTCTAATGTAGGGATAACTAACGAAGAAGCAATGCGTGCTCTCGAACTTCTTGTCGAGTCAGGAAGAGGAGCAATTAATGCCAATGTTGAGCTATACGTAATTACCTTTGACACAGAGAACCCCAAACCGCTAATGCCCGGGAAAAACGTGACAACTCATATATATTTTCCGGATACTGATGAAATTGAAAACTATTATTACAGCTCCGGTTTAGCTAGGGATGAATTTCCGGAATACAAAGCTCGGTTGCATAAAGGTGCACACCAACTAGCCCTTGTGTATTTTTCAGAAGAAGTATTGAGTAGATATTTTGACCATCCTGAATTCTATGAGATTGATGACTCAAATTCTGGTGGTTCTATCCATACAAAGCCAGATACTCCTGAAGGACGATATTTATATGTGCGGTATGGAAAAAGAAAGCAATCTGATGGTAAATCCACTGTAACAGCGATATACAAAGACTTATACGTAATGAGTGATGAAGAGCAAAGGTATTGGCACGCTCACGAAATTGGGGAGTTTGAGGGAGTTGATAATGACCCGGACTTTGCTAAGTTTGTTTCTAGAACTTATGACGGAGCATTTGTGGATTTTGAAAGTCCGTTAAAAGATCTAGAACAAGCCATAGAAGAAGTTAACTCAGTTTATGAGGATGCATGTCTATTTAGTAGAACTAAAAATTCTCATCTTAGAACACCAGTGGAAAATACATTTAAGTCATTTTGCGACTGTTGTAGTGAGCTTTATAAGTTAATCGGTCCAGATAGTTTAAATAAGAAGCTTATGAAGCATTTTATGGTCACTAAACTTGGTGTGAATGAAGAAGAATTCGTGCATAAAGAAAGTGGGCGGCCGCTTAGTCCTATTCAGTTACTTTGCCTTCTTGAGAACAAACTTAAAACCAGCAACACCTTATCTGAAAGTATTAAGGAGGTAGGAAAATACCGAATTCAGGCTGATCATAAAGTTCTTGAAGAAGAAACTTCAGATGAAGATTATGTTAGTAACTTTTTAACAATTTGTCGTGAGTTAACAGGCTCGCTTCAAAGTTTTTTCAGTCGGATTAACGAGATTGCATGAAACACATAACAATACGCTCAACCATGACACGCTATAAAACGCGCGCCTGTTAACTCAAACGTTATACCCCAATACATAATTCTAGAATAGAGGTGTTCCATTGAAGATAGTTCCAATAATCACTTTGCCTGTTTATAGGCTGACTAGTGAAACGTATTATTCTCAGCGAGATAGTGCGGCTGATAAAACAATTTTTGGTGGTTCCGATTCAGAGTTTAAAATAGAGTATGCCAAACAGAATCCTGAATGGTACTCAGCATTTAAAATGCATTTAAATGAGACCTTTGGTGGCGCATGGAATTATAACGAGGTGATTGGTCATATCGAATTACACTTTATGGGAAACCAAGTTAGAGGTTCTTATTGGCAAGATAATAAAAAACGTTTTGTTAAAACTCGCAAAAAGCAGTTTGTTTATAAAACCCCCAAGTTATGCGCTGAAATGAGCTTCTCTCGTAAATCTAATAGTAAAGAAATTTATGAAGTTGTTTTGGCTTATATTGAGCGTTGCAGAAAAGAATTAAAGGGTCGCTATATTGACAATTCTAGCCTACAAAATTTAAGTAAATACATTGATTGGGTTGCGCTAGCTAAAGGTGTATAACAAGGCCATTAAATCGGACATAAAACAGCTGACTTTTGTTCGTGCCTCACAAAGTATAGCCAGCTATTTTATGCCGTTTATGACTGGCGTTATACGCAAATCGAGTCATCTATGAAGCATGAAAAAACTCTCAGGAAAATTTGTAATCTCACCAAAGTGACAGAAGAGCTTGTAATCCCCTCTTTTATAACCGAAGTTAAAAGTAGAGGGTTAAGCCGCGTCCAGCAAATACCTTGGCGACACACGACCAATGGCTGAGTTTGGTCATTCCTTTTTGAGAAATTTTAACGAAATGACACAGATTTCTAAACACTACCCATTCAAATTCTGCCCACACTTATAACACTGGTAGTAGCTATTTG
This sequence comes from Methyloprofundus sp., assembly GCA_014859465.1. Lineage (GTDB taxonomy): Bacteria > Pseudomonadota > Gammaproteobacteria > Methylococcales > Methylomonadaceae > Methyloprofundus. Next base: position 78,862 of record JACUUF010000002.1, on the reverse strand, counting down.
AATATCGCTCAAACCCTGACTCACCTGGTTCAAGGCCGTTACACTTTTCTTTAACTCCACACTTAGAACACCTGTGAATATATTTCACGCCAATTGGAAAAATCCAAAAAAGATTCCTTTTCTTTTTTTCAGGCACCCATTGGTGAGCACAGCCTGTTGACTTCATATACTTACACTCCAAAGGCAGCATTAGGCCGAGACCAATTTTTTCTACACCACCATACTAAAAATCATAACGCATGCCCGATAAATTAAAGATCACTTTTAATCATATACTCAACACTAAAAGCTTGTCCTTTTTCATACGCGCCCTGCAACCCGTAGGCCATCCTTTCCAAGGGAGCCTCATCATAGCCATAAGCTTCCAGCTCACTTAGATAGCGCTCAACAAAATTTTCAGCACCAAGGAGTTCCCACTGAATAACATGAACTAATTCATGAAAATGAAGCGTCATATTATTTGCGCGCCTAGCTTTGATAAAGTAAGTATTCTTATAGGTGATTGCATCCATGTCCATTTCCAGAAAACCCTTAAAGAGAGGGTTCTCGTGAGCTAAAAACGTAGGCAAGGGAAGCTCGTCAACCACTACAAAGTATGCCCTGGAAAGTAGATCTTTAGAGTAGTAACCTGAGAGCTCTGTAGCAAAACATGAACAGCATATCCTTTTGGGTAAACTTTCCGATAGAGCGCCATCAATCCAAGTATTAATTGCGGCAGTCAATGCATTATTTTCATAAATCATGGTGAAGTCTTTTTTGGGATTTTCTTAAAGAAATTGTTATCTTGAGTTATCCAGTAATGATCTGGTGGGTAGGGCTCATCTCTACAAACTCTTGCCAAAATACCTACACGATATTTAAGTTCGCTTGGTACGAATAGCTGACTGGTCAAAAAAAAGCATAACTCATCAATCCCATCTAACTCATCACTTGATGCAGACATTGCTCTATCCGGGTTGTCGGGATATCGGCTTTTGTAATGCAAAAGGAGCTTATCTACGGTTTGATGGTGCTTGGGATCAATTGAATGATTTAAGACAGTTTCCAGCCCTTTTAGTAGGCTTGGAAGGTCATGTCCATACTCAGTTCGGATGTTGACTGTCGGCTCATGAAAAAGTATGGATGCTTTGATAAGCTTTTCGACAGCTTGAGAAGCCAATTGAAAGCCAGAGAGTAGACCATTCAATAAACAACATCTCGCCGCTGCATAATCACAAGCAGCCGTGTGCAAAAGTGAGCATGCTTGCTCGTTGACACTGCGCAAATCGAGATTGGTCATAAGTTCAGTCCGCTTGTGAAAGACTGCTCCAGCTGCTCTTGAAGGAGCGATAAAAGGTTAGCCAGACACTCTTCTAATGCCTTTTTGTCCAGTTCTTTTCGTACACTGTCATAAAACTTCCGAGTAAAAATCGCTAATATTTTTTCGAAAAGACAGTCGCCGTCTTTAGGTGAACAATTCGAGAAAACTTCAATGATTTCAGCTTCACTAAAACCCAGATCACGCAATGCCGATTTGATACCATCTTCATTGCAATCCCATAGGATATTGGCAATTTGGGTTTTGAGATCATCTATGTCCATAAATACTTATCCTCTTTAATGCTTATATTATCCTACTTGATTTAAAGCACAGGTATGGCAATATTTATTTTTTTTGATTGGCTTTCATTATTGCAAAGGATAAAAAAGACGCTAAAAAACGGCCTCATTTCAACGATTATGTGTTTTTAAGCACCACTCAATAGAATTTGATTGCAACTGCTTTCATGAGCGCCTCCTGATCTGAGTCAATAAAGAGTTTCTGAAATCTAAAAAGAAACGCCAAAATGCTCACGAATAATCTGGTTCATCTCACTAAACAATTTAGGAGCTCGTTTTTCCATCATAGCCAAGCCCGTACCTAAGTCTGCTTTAGGAAAGGTTATAACTAAATCTGAGTGAGACAACCCAAGCTGATAGAGTCGCCGCAAATCAGACAAGAGCAACTGCCTGTCGTCAATTGAAGAATCATCAAAATAAGCACCTTCAGATACCGATGGAAAACGCTTAGTCGCAACTCCAAACGCATTAGCCTCATGACGAATAATCGCCTGGCCAGCCATGCCTTTGCGCATAGCATTGTCACCAAACACAAACACCCTATTGGGATGTTGACGACAAACATCTGGCGAATACAATCCATCAAAAACATCCGACCTAATCATAACAACACCTTATGGATTTAAGCCGCCCAAACCCCACGCTCGACTTGCGTATGGTATTTTTGAAGCTGCTGGCGTATCTTGGCCTTCCAGTGTTGGTTTTTAACAATCATGTCGCCGGCAATAGATTCGACTTTGGAATAAATCTCCTGCAATGAGGCCTGACCAACCTCCATCATCACCAGGCGAATCAATGAGCGCCAAGTCGATGCAATCGCACGTTTTTGTTCAATCGCTTTATCCCAAATCACTTGAAACAAAGACTGTTTAGAGCGCTCCCACAAAAGCAGGTATTCATGCTGAATGGATGGGTGCTTGAAATTCGCGTACACGGTCTGATTTGAAACCATGTTGTGCTGAATCTTAATCACCACGCCTTTTAGTTCATGCCGCGGCATCATGGCGACAAAATCCGCTTGAAAAGAGTGGAAAGCACCTTGTTTTCGCATATCGCCGATTAACGTCGCGTAAATGCCACCAGGCCTGGTGGCTTCACGCTGATTAAGCAACATCACTTGTGACTTCTCTAAAAACTCTTCGACCGAAGCACAACGCGAATGGTCACGCGCATCCGGCTCACCCCACATATTGCCGCTATAGAGAATCATTGAATGATAGGCCGGGTGAGAGAAAACCATATCCGCAGGGCGGCTCAACTGACTTAAAACAAAGTCGTGGGTATAGTCCTGACCATAGCGTAAGTCTAAGCCGGTGTACTGGACACCCAAATCGGAACACACATCCTTTGAGGTACCGGAGCCTTCGCAAATATCAACGAAATAAGAAGGGCGATAGTGTTCAATGAGTTCACGCTGAATATGCCCGGAGCAATTACCACGATATTGACGGTCACCCCAGTGACCACGCTCCGGAAAAGAAAGAACTGATTGCATGATGAATCCCCTTTTATAATGCTCGACAATAAAAGGGGAGGGGTGATTTTAGCTATTTGGCGGACACCAAGCTTTCCTTAAACTCATCCAAAAACGCCAAACGTTCTGAAACGATTTCTTCATCAGTGCGACCAATTTCGGATTTTTTACACTCAGAAACAAGCTTTCTCAAGCGCTCAAAATCAATTGGCAGGCTTCTTTCCTTGAACAGATTGAGCGTCTTCTCAAGATACAATGTGTCGGTGCAATAGATGGCTGCCAGCTCAGGAAGTGAGTGACCATCTGAAGTGCGCAAACCAACATCCACGCCACGAGAAACAAGCTCGTCAAACAACTTTAAATCGCGCCGGTCGCAAGCAACAACTTGATGCACCGGTGCACGCCCATCAAACGAAAAAGTATTTAGCAAACCAGATTCAGTGACGCTTAACAAATACAACGCGGTATTAACCTTGCGGTGCCGAGAGCCTTCACATGCAACGTGAATCGGCAAACTCCCTCTTAGATTGCACCCCTCATTTGGGTTTACTCCAGCACGCTCAACAAGCAACCGAACAGTCCAGTCGCTCACCAAAAGAGAAGCCCAAAAAAGCAAGTTATAACCATCTTTCCGGAAACCTGGATTAACGCCTTGTTTAATCAAAAATTCAAGCACATCACGCGCATAAAATTTGTCGTTATGATAAATACAATACCAAGCCAACTCGGAGCGCTCATCATTGGTCAGGGATGGAGCAACCTCATAAACATAAGATTCAACATCATCCTTAACGCCATAAATTCGATCAATCAACCCTTGCAAAGCACTCATAAACACCCCTTAATATTTCACAACGCTATCGATTTGAGCCAGGTACGCCCACCCCCAAAACGGTCTTCCGTCCTCATTCTTGGCGTCATAACTAATACCTGGCTCACCGTTTTTGATGTCATCACCAATTTCATCTACAACGGCTTCACGCGGCGCATCCTGTCCAAATGCACCGCGAACCATAACAACCGAACCTTTTCGCATGTCTGAAAGCTTAACCACGCTATCCTCCCTTATAAAATGAAGTGCCTCCCTAAACAAAGGTGGGGGCGGGATTTGGTATGTTTATAGGTCTCGAAGGCTTTTAAACAGGGCTTCGTATAGATGAAACAATTCCTCGCGCTCACCATCCAAGGGGTAGGGGAAGGGGTTTTGAGGGGTGTGATAATCTTCTGGCCGGGTACCGTAGGACAACCAAGGGCTTTGCTTGCCGTTTTTCATTAGTGCATCTTGCACATAAGACTCAAAGCTTCTAGCGAACAACTCAATGGTTTTTGTCCAATAGCTCTGTGCGCCTTTTATTCTGGAAACCGCATCCGACCGCCGATAAAACTCAGAGCCACCGGCGCGACCAACTTTTTTGTAAATTTCAGCAAAATTCTTCCTGACTGGCGAAAATTTATCTGGCACGCTATAAAAACTACTCCCCGCCTTTTCAGAAAAGAACACGCTACCATACCCAAACACCGTTTTGCCAAGCCGGTTATCCAGCGCATGAAACCATTCGTGCGCCAGTGATCCAGCGCCTTTTTCTCGGGTGAGATTGATAACCCTTAATTCCGGCTCGTAATGCGCAAGTGCGCCCCCTTTACCACGGGCACCAAATGCCAATCCTATACCACCCAAACCAATCCATTTTCTCGGCAAACCGGTTACATCGGATAGATCAGATAAAGCATCAAACACTTCATTCAACCAGGCCTGCTTTTCTTTGTTGCTCATGGACTCACCAAACTGAATGGCCCGGATACCAAAAACCGACATTAACTGATCACTGCTAACATCCCCCTGTCGGCGTGATTCACCAATACGTTGCAGTCCTTTTACCGATGGTTTGACAGGGATTTTCTCGCGGGTAGGGCGAACCTCCGTATTCAACTCTTGTTTAATATCTGCAATAACATCATCGAACGTATCGTAGTTTTTTTTGGTGACATAAACCGATTTACCCTCTACATAACCCAATCCATATTTGCCATTGGTAAACTCGACGGGGAACTTACCAAGTTTAATGGCGGCATTGGATTCAGGCCAATCCAAATAGGGTAGGCACTTTGAAAGGTACGAGGCTTTATCTGAAAGACTGTTTGGCGCTTTAAGTGTTCGCTCGCCGCGACCAATAGACCAATAGGGATAGGATTTGGAAATTTCATACAAGGACTTATCGCCCTTTTTGAAGCCGTAAGCCAGCGCCATTTTGTCATTAATGGCTTTCACGTCATCCAGTGTTTTCACTTCACTGAAAATAAGCTTTAGCCGTTCAATCGCATCAATATACCCATCTTCCCATTGCTTAGAACTAATGCTTTTCCAGTAAACCCCGCCTTTTCTTGGCTTGCTTCTCAGACAGGAGTAGAGCATGGCGAGTTTCGCTGCAACAAAAGGGTATAAGCCATTATCAACAAGATCACTCCAGCTTGGTTCTGGCCAGAGCGCCTTGAGGGTAATGGTGCTGTCGGATTTTAAATCACACTTTTCCCGATGCTTTGCCGCGAAAGGCAGAAAATCGCCTGCGTCTTCGATTTTAGAAGAAGGTAACACTCTTCCTCCACCCCATTAAAATAGACTTGTTGCTGTGATAGTCACCCATGCAGAATTCTCAAACTCAAACCAATAGCTTTCTTCATGCGCCAAAGACTTAACCATCGCATCATCAAATCGGCGATGATAATCATCTTGTACGCCTTGATCTCCATCAACCAAAAGTTCATCCTCTAAGAAGCTTTTCAGTTCGCCAACGCCATACATCACCTTGTTGATATGCTCACCCGGCACACAAGACGCGAACACCAAGAACACCAGCCCTTTCTTGTTGATGGATTCAGCGATGCTCATGCCGCCCTCATTTGCCCATCGCTCTAGCGTTGGCAAACAATCGGCATAAATTTCATCACTGGCAAACATGGCAATTTTCTCCTCGTGCAAACCGCTTTTAGCAAAAACGTGAATTAGTTCAGACATTACCGTAACTCCTTTTAAAACCCACCTATTAAAGGTGTTTTTTGAATTTGTCTATACAAGAAAAAAGGGCGGTTATCGCCCCTATTAGACAGGCTTAAAACGCAATATTGTATTCAACCTCATGATCTTGATACGTGTCGCCTTCACGCAGCAGGGATACATTCGCCACATTATTCGCAATGCCATTCAAAACCAACACGGCTTCAATCGACTTGAACAGATCACCCCCTACAACAGGGAACCATAAATCATGAAACCCCATTTCGATTTCCGCTCCAACACGCAAGCGACCACTGCAAAAATGAAACGCATCCACGCCGCGAACATTGCTACGAATAATCACTACCTTTTCTCGCATGACAAACTCATTTTGAAAAGCCAAACATCACTCCCTTATAAAAGGGGGCGCTGGATATTTGCCTTTCGGAAAAACAAAAACCCTCAAAAGAGGGCTTTGTGACAACGAAGCAAACATCACTTAAAAAAAGTCAGCTCCATTACATTTCCTTTCTTGAGAACTTCAACTTGTTCAGGCGTGAGAAACTTATGCTCAACCAGCATGCCGATAACACGTTCATCCAAAACATCATTAGTGATTGTAAAATCGTCATCGGTTTGCTCATAAGAAACATCAGAACCATTTTCCATCAAGTCATCCAGTAGCGACTCCAAGAGCGAAGCGCCATCCGAAAAAGAGTGCGGACATGCCATTACAAGATGGGCTTTTTTAAAAATTTGCATTGTTTATCTATCCTTTATGGTTGATTCTTTTTAAGAACGACTTGAGCTTTAGCTTGGTTAAAACCAACCTTAAAGGCTCACTTCATCAAACTCGCAATGGAAAATATTGTCGTCTTGGTCACTCACAAGAACACGGTTACTTTCAAGGTCTATTTCATAAACCGTGCCAGTGAAAGCATGCGTGTGAACGGAGTCGCGATGCTTTGGCTCTGATACTTCAACAACATCCCCAACTTCATAATTTAGTTCAAAACTCATAAACACCCCTCAAACTGACATCTCAATAAATGCAACAACCGCCTTTAGTTGTGCAGTGTAAAAATCGTCCATTTTGTTTTGCATTACACCAACTAGCTCACCGTCATAAGCCTCAATGGTATTAAAACCATCCAATGACCACTCTTCACCGTCCGCCTGCATGTATTGATCAAACTCTTCAGCCGTAAAATCATCGGTCGGCGTTGATGAGAAGAAGTTGCCAATGGCAATTTCTTTAAAACTTTTGATAAGAGCATCCGCCTTTTCATGGGAAATGGATTGGCTGGCGCGTTCTTTAAACTGTTCTTCGTGGTAACTCATTGCAACCTCCTATTGCTGTTAAAAACCAATTAACTCACTCATAAAAGGGGGTGATGAATATTGGCTTTTTGAGCAAACTAGCCGCGATACTTGACCGCTTTTTTCAGTGAAGCAATCTCCTCTTGTGCGGACTTCTTATCAAGGGAAGGGGCGGCACGATACTTAGCCAACAAATCTTGCGTAGCTTGAACCGGGTCTTTTGATGAAGGAGAATTGCGATCTAAACCGGAAGAATCCGGGCGCTGAGCATGAGTAAGATAAAATGCCATGAACACACCACAAACCCCAAGCCTATTTATTTCGACCTTTGCACCAAGCCTGCTCATTTCTGAAAGCGCAAAACCTACCCGCATAGGATCTATTGCATCAAGCGCAACTAGATTGCGATACAAGGAGTTCTTCTCCTGTGAATCACGTTCACTGCCTTCTTCAATATCAAGGTTGTGAATAAGGTGCAGATAGCCAAAAACATAGCGAACTGCATTTGCCGCGAACTCGTTTTTTGATTGCATCCCAACCTCCGTTAAACAAAAAACCTAGGAATCGGAAAGCACTTTGTCCAAAGTAGTCTCACCATCGCGAATGGCGTAAGCGGTGAAAAGGGCGGCTTTTTTATCCCAACCGTGTTGCATAAGAATGGCTTGAATTTCTGAAACTGACATGCTGACACCTCTCTAATTATGCAATGATAAAGTTAACGCTCACTTGTTAAAGGTGAGCTTGGAATTTGGTTTTTAGCTCAAGATTCACCAACCGCTAACACATCAACGTGAACAGCCTCCATAACAAACGCCAAATCACTCACCATCTCTTGAATTTGGGTGAATTCATAATGCTCAAACGGTTGCCAGATGGTGAATTTATTGGCGAAATCCTCAGCCGTCTCAACCGACTCCCAAGCCTCGATTAGCTCCAAAGGGGTTTGATATTCGGGTGTATCGGACACATAGTGCAAGATTGCCGCTTGCTCAAACAACGCTTTCTTGTCATGAGGTAACTCAAGGGGACGGGGATTAAATTGCTCGCACTTCATCGCGTCCATCGGCTTCAATCGCTCATTCGCTTCTTTGCAAACAATCGCCGCCCGATCTAGCAATTCTTGCGGAACTGCCCACGCGCCGTTGCTATCACGCACACCCACTGCATAAAAGATATTGCGATCATCATCAGCATGACAACCTGGCGTTTCATCCGCCCTTGATTTGAGGTAAACCGCCACGCAACCAACACGCTCATCAACAATATATTCATCCATATTCACCCCCTTTTTTAAGCCACACTTACTGAAGTATTGATATTTAAATCAACACAAATCGCGCGCAATTCCGCTTCAGTACGAAACGCCAGAGTGAAGAAAAACTCACCACTGATATACGCACCACCAGCCTTACACGCTTGAATAATTTCTTGAATCATGACTTCTTTAGACACGACATTCCCCTTATAAAAAACAGACTTGCTCACTCAATAAAGGAGGGCAGGGGAATTGGTTTTCTTGGCAGGAAAAGAACGCTAAACCCAACCCAACCCAACAAACAAAGCAGGCGTAGTAAACTCAAAAACAACGAAATAAAAACACTATATATCGTGCATAGGTTAGAAAAAACGCGGGTTTATACCAGCCCTAAATACAACATATAGTGCCAACCAAAAATCAGAAAAAACGAAAACTTTTCACGCCCGAACATCACCTTTTGATTGAAACAAAACCACCCAACCCATCCTCTTGAATAGGACGCTTTTGCGCAAGGGATTGAAGCCCGAAGGGTTGAGACAACTTGTTGGCTCAACGCGAAGCGCGAAAGCCCGGTCTTCAGATGCGCCCAAAACACAACATCACTAAACCATACCTTAGGTGAACAACCATCACACCAGGGGAGTGAGAGTATCTAATACCTATAGCCAATAACCCACCATGTATCTGCCCCTGTTATCACATGAAGTCACAATTTGTTACCTCAAGATATTCTTTATGAAACATTACCTTTACACCTTAGACAGTAAAACAGTCAGGCGCATTTATTGGATCATGTCATATATGTGCATACTCATAGGGCTAATCAGAAACGGCAGGAAGTAGCCATAAGACGATAGATAAACAAAACACACATAAGACGGTACGGCTCAGGATTATTCTTCTTCCGTTTGCCGTATTAGTTGAACTCATCGTATGGGTATTCGCATACAAGTTAAGTCGTTTATTACCCAGCACCTCATTACCCATTGTTTCATTTGCACAAACCTATTTGACTAATAAGGAGTGGTATTGTGCAAAGCATTAATTCAATCAGGACTGGTGTTTTATTTGCAGATAAACAGCACAACTGGCAACAACTTTCACATCAGTTTATGCATCAGTATTTTAAGAAAACAAATAGGAGTCAGCACCTCTTTTCCGTCAGTGAGGAACAGGGTAAATATATCGAACTCGATAGCAGACAGAGCGTTGGTACTTCTTTTGCCGCCCATCACGCGAAGCTATTCTCTCATTATAAATATTCACTACAAGCCCGTATTTATTTATTAGAAAGTGTCAGCAAAAGACGTATCAATGCGGTCAGGTGGAACTGGTTCAGCGCGGTAAAGAAGCTCAGGACGACCCGGTTGTTGGTGGCTCGTAACGGGGTGTTGGTTCGGTTATTAAGTATGGCAGAGCATTGGCGCGTCTTTTGCAAACGCAAAAGATGTGACAATGCGGTCAGGGGGAAACTGGTTGGAAACTAAGTCGGTATTTCAGGATTGTGGGGTGAGCGGTAACTCGGAACGGCGCAGATTTTTAGGTTAGAAATGCTGGCAGAGCGCTGGCGCTTCTTTTGCATTTATCGTTTTGAATGGTGGTTTTTGGGTGACTGGTTTCTAGCTGGATTAGTTGGAGTTTGATAGGGAAGAAAGCAAAAGATGTGACAGCGCGGTTAGGAAGATATTAACGGATTGTTGTGGTTTTTTATCTGAATTCAGGGGTGGGTTTGAATTGCTTATTTGCTGGCGACTCCGAACATTTGTTGAAGATTTGTTCGGAGTTTAGGCGATGATAGCTACAAGCAAAAAGATAATTGCGAAACCGAAAAAGGTCACACTTAGACCAAAGTGAAAGTATCCTAGAAAGGAGCCCTTCGGGGCTGAATCAATGTCATTAGGTAAGTTTTCGCGCTGCATTTTTAGTCTCCATTATTCTGAATTTTATGAGATTTAAGCACTGCTTTTGCTTTCCAATTTCTTGAAAAAAGGCTCAACAAAAATCCTGTTTTTATTGTAGCTTACAACATGGCAGCACCTCTAGTAAAACAAGGCATTGTTCATTATTGGTCCTTTTTGCAGCAATAATTAAACACCCCCTCTCTACACTTTGAATAATGCCGGAAATAAGCACCCTGCCTCTGGGGCAGAAATGGCTTATTTTCAAAGCAATTTGATACATTTTTTCAAAAGATGCCAGTTTTCCCGTCCTGACAGCCCTGTAAGAGCCTATATTTCATAGGGGTTGAGGTCTGTTTTTCAAGAATTATTGGGGGGGTCTCTACACTTTAATCATAATCAGTAAATAAAGACCCTTCTGCCTGTTTTTTAGCGCCCTGAAAAACGCCGCCTTCCTTATAGCTCCATTGAGGCTTAAACCAAAGGAAACATTTCATGAGAAAAAAACTACTGTCTTCCGTGACATTTATTGTGGCGTTTTGGTGGGTTACTTTTTACTTTTATTGGTACCTAGGTATTGAGTCCGTTAAGGATGTGTTTCAGGAAATCTTTTCTTTCGCTTCGATGCCAAGCTTAAGAGAGGCTTGGCTGCCAATTGAAATATCTTTTTTGTATTGGGTTATTCCTATTCTTGGCATTGTAGCTGCAGCTATCTTTTTTGGAATTATTATCTCCTTAGCCATTGCTGTTATACCAAAAGTTATTAGTGAGGAAAAATTAAGTCGCAAGGTCTCTTGGAGAGGGGTCGGGATTAGCCTTGGCGACCTACCACTGCCTGAATGGAAAATTCATTTAGAAAAATATATGGCTGAAGGCATTGACAAATTTATCGATGAAAAGGGAAATACCGGCAAAGAAAATGAAGCAAAAAAAGTAACTTTTAGCACCAAGCATAAAAAGCTTCTTACGGATATCTTGTTCTATATATGGGCAAATAAAAATAGTGCCTATGCTGGAGCAGGACATGGCGTAGATTTGTATCGACATACAATTTCTGTGCTTGATCAAGCATGGTCTCCGGGTTGCGACCCCTTGATACCAATTGCTGCTGCAGCGCACGACGCGGGAAAAGTTATGACCTTCAAAAAGAATCCTGACACCAACGATTGGGAAGCGAAGGGATTTCATGATGACTTTGGAATGCTTTTAGTTGCAACAATGGATTCTTTTGAGGAGTTGGATGAAGACGAAAAATTGATATTAAAAATAGTAATAGGGTACGGACACAAGGAGCATAAAAGACCCGTTCTTGAAAACAACATTGAGCAGCGAGTTCAAGAAATATTTTCGGTAATTAATAAATCAGACCGAGAGCAAACAGCAAGGGAGAAGAAAGAGGTATTAAAAAGCACGACACCTCAAATCATAACTGAGGCATTCCTTAAAGCTTTAACGAACGCCCCATTTCAGACGCAAAACACAAAGCGAGGCGCTGAGTCGATTTGCTTCAGACGTGAGGATATTGTTTATTTGCTTGAGCCAGGGTTTAGGGATTTATTTTTAAATAAGCTTCCTGATGATGTTGCAGCTGCTTATGGTGAGGGCTTTAGAAGAATTGGCAATATGTCACCACCCACCGTTGCACTGATTAATCATTTAAAAAATCTTGGATGGCTGGTCGAAGAGGGTAACGGCATGACAAGTGAGTGCGGTTTGTGGTCGGTAGAAATTGGAAAGAAAGTTTTTAATGGCGTTTTAGCGGTAAGACTACCAGAAAATATTATTAAAAGCCTACCAGGTGATTCTGTGTACGAAGTCAGGTTTAGCTGCCCTCTAAAAGTTGGGCCAAAAACGGTTTTAAAACCAAAAGACAGACTGAGTAGCGAGCAAATGGATTCGATACAGAAAAAAGCTAGACAGCTTCACGCCCTAACAGGCAAAAGCATGGATTCTCTTGTTGAGCTTTTAAAAAAGGAAGCAGAGCAAGAAATGATGGGTTCAGAAGAAAAAAGTTAGTGATTAATTCAGATTTAAGTCCTTAAATTTTTGTAATTTCTTTTAAGGGTGCAGCCTAAAAAAACTTGGAAAAAAATGGAGAAAACGTATGAAGTTAAAGCACATACCTGAAAACGAAAAACTCATTAAACAGTCATTGAAAATCAAAGAGAGTGCATCAATTGAAATTGACGAATACACGTCTTACGTTCAAGAGAATACCGGGCAAAAAATCTCTAGGGAAGACGTGATTGTTTCAATGATCAGAACCTTTTTGGAAGATGATAAAAAATTTCAATCATGGAAAAAGGGGCGAGCAAACGGGCATCAAAAGGACTCAATCCTGACACAAGAATCACATCAACTCCAGCCTTCGCTTTAAGGAGCAACGCCTCAGCCTCGCCGCAGCAAAATGTGCGCTGGCGAGGTACGCCCCTCCTAAAAACCCTGCTTGAAAACTCTGAAACACCTTCACGTTCAATAACCCATTTAAAGAAAAAGAAATGTTTTCAGACAATGCAACTATTTCGATCGGTGTTAGCGTAAAAAGAAGTGGCGGGATAAGTGTGCTCTTGGATGATCAAATTGTTTTCTGTGCGCCAGTTAAATTTGAAATAACAGAAATCAGAAGGTCAGCTGAAAGGCTTTTTTCTAGCATTAGAGTCTTTGGATCACAAAGCGCACTGGAACAAATCTATGCCTGCGTTGATGGAAATACAGATTTTGAGAGGCAGATTGGTGTTTGGCAAGGCGTTCTTTCTGAGCATGGCGCATCAGTTATCCCAGTTGATACACGCTCATGGTATCACGCTGTCGTTTCCCCCTACATGGAAAGACTTGACTGCAAAAATAATACGATTGAGGTGGTCATTCATGTTGCGCAGTTATTGGCACCCGAATGCGAAAAAATTTTTAGCCTACAAGGGTTTGCAGAATCTTTTCATTTAGCCCGTTATTCAAGAATGGTATCGCGTGAGCTTATGAGAGTTCAGCTTAAGCGAAAACTCAATAATGAGCAGTGCCATTAGCCACCCAAAACTCACAAACTCCTTTCAGCATAACAAACAGGCGTATAGCCAGTCTCAAGACTGCCGCGCAACAATGCAACCAAAATGACTTGATAAGAATGCCAAAATTAAAGCAGCTTTATCTAGCACTTCTGCCTAAAAATTCATTTTCAGAGGTGTTTAAAAATTATCCAATCCTAGGAGCAAGGGATGCAGCTTCCCTGACAGGGATAGCGTTAGGAGTTTCTGTCTCAAGCCCTATCCTTATGGGAAACGCAGGAGCACTTGCGATTGGAGCAGCAACTAGCTTCCTTGGGTCAATGGGGATTTTTAAGTCACGAATGGAAGAAGCTTATGACCCCGTTGATATGGACTCGCGAATAGATTTTGTTCTACCCTCCGACCCTGTTCAAGATGTAGATGAAAAAGAAAGCATTCTTCTTGGTTATACGGTTGATAAAAACTTACCTCTAAGACTTCCATACGACCTGTCAATGAGACACCTTGCAATAGTCGGGGCATCCGGTGTAGGTAAGACGACTTTGGGCACCCTAATCCTTTGGCAGCAGATGGTTAAGGGTGGCGGCTTTATCAATATCGATGCAAAAGTTGATATGGATACAAAAGATGGATTGGGCTATCTTGCAAAATGTGCTGGGCGTGACAGGGATTTTTACATATTAAATGTTGATGACCCGGAAAACTCTAACACCTACAACCCGCTGCTAAACGGCGACCCTGATGAGGTTGCTTCACGTCTTTTAAACCTGATTCCAGCCACTGAAAACAACCCGGGTGCCGATCACTATAGGCAGCTTGCCAATCACGCCCTAACAGCGGTAATAGGTGGCCTAAAGGCGGCAAAACTAAGATATCACTTTGATGACCTTATAACTGTTTTCCAGTCCGCAGCGGCTATGCAGGAATTAGTGAACAAGGTTCCACGCGGTTCAAAGGAAAAGAAAAATCTTGAGCTTTTCCTCGACAAGTACAGAAAGCTAGAGCGCGGACAGGCGGTAATAGATATCGTAAAACTCAAGGCTGAAATCGGCGGACTGGCTGGCAGAATGGCTCAATTCTCCCAGGGCAAGTTTGGTGAGATATTTAATACCTACACGCCGGAGATAGATCTTTTCGACATCATCAAAAACAACAAGATGCTGTACATCATGCTTCCAACCATGGGTAAAGGAACAGCAGCGCTAAATCTCGCAAAAATGATCCTTTCTGATTTTATGTCAGCTGTTTACAAGGTCCAATCTTTACCAAAAAGCATGAGACCATGGCCGCCGTTCCCCGCCTTTTTTGATGAGTTTGGTCGATACGCCATTGCAGAAAGCGCAATCCTTATCGAGCAAGCGCGCTCTGCTGGTATTTCAATCATGCCCGGTTTTCAGGGGTATGGAAACCTTGCTGATGTTTCAGACAGTTTTGCTGACATGGTTCTACAGTCAACATGGACAAAAGCCATGTTTAGGTTTGGGTCTGACGAATCAGCCGAGAGGTCTGCAGACATAATTGGGAAGATTAAGCGCTATCAGCCAACATTTACTGACTCTGAA
This sequence comes from Methyloprofundus sp., assembly GCA_014859465.1. Classification (GTDB taxonomy): domain Bacteria; phylum Pseudomonadota; class Gammaproteobacteria; order Methylococcales; family Methylomonadaceae; genus Methyloprofundus. The sequence goes on along the minus strand of JACUUF010000002.1, from coordinate 63,757 downwards.
TCATCATCAGACGGCGCTCAGCTGCTTCAATACGCCCCGCAGTCAACACAAGGGGATGGGGAGGGTACTGGGCAAGCTTGGAGGGAGATAGAGGAGCACAGGGTTTCAATTGACAAGCTTTCATCCTTAAAGATAGGGCAAGCCATTATTACGATTGGTGGCGACGTCTATCACGTAAGAATCCCCAGAATTACTACACCAATTGATGATGAAAAAAAGGGTGAAAAAAGAAAGCCTGAGCTTATTTTTAAGCCTTATAAGCATAGAGTAAAACTGCCTTTTGGAGAAAAAGGCTTGGATATTGCTAAAAACTACGAAAAATTTCTTCTTGAGAATAGTAGCGAGGCAGAGCAGCAGCGCCGACGTGAAGAAAATAGAAAGAAAAAGGACACTAAAGGGGGTGGGCAGTGATCACTGTTTTTGTTTACCTCATCGTCTTTTTGTTAGCGCTTTGGCTGCTTGAAAAGATACCAGGCGTGCATTACCTCGCAAAACCTATTCTTGAAGGAATTATAAAGGTTAGTCACTTCATTTTTGTCCACTCAGGCCTATGGCTACTGTGGTTGGTGAGAATGTTTTTTAGGTCCCATAAAACCTTTTTAAAGCATCTATTCACTCCACGATCAACTTTGAACCAATCAGAAACCGCTAGAAAGATTCGTAAGTCAATCTAGCAAAACCCCTAAATTTCGATTTCACCTTTCCTCCTTGCCAGTCAAAAAAATAGGAGGAATTGGCATGGAAAACGTGGAATCGTTTGCTCCATGGGTTTTCCCGTGGGCGAATAAGAAATCAAAAACACTCCCTTTCGATCGGATTGATCAGGAAGAAAGAGAGCAAGAAATCATTATCTGCTATATGCAGAACAAAGACCGTCTTCAAGAAATTGAAGATGAACAAGGAGAATACGCGGCCAAAGCTTTTCTTGGACGTGTGGTTCAGAATCACCTCAAAAACCTTAACGCTGACTGGTCAAGTCAGTTGACAGGGATGAATGGGGTAAGTCGAGACAATGACTCACCTGAGGTAAGAGCTCTTAAGGCGCTTGCTCAGACAGCCGGGGTCTCACTAAACCAGGAATTCGAGGACGGCGACTCTCTTGCTGAAATCATTCCTGATGAGGGAAGCATGCCTGCTGAAACATTGCTTGAGTATGAAGCTGTGATTGAAGCTGCTGGGATTCTGGCTCCTATTTTGAGTGGGGCGGTTGACCACCCAAGGGAATGGTGTAAGAAGTTCCCCGGAGCAGCCAATCTCTTGGTTGAAAACCCAGCTTTAAGGGAAATGGCGGTTCGTCGAGTTATAGCCAGCTTTTCCAAGGTCTCTCAGCTTGATCCAGATTTCATTACCGAACAGGTAATGGAATTCTTGGAAAAATGGAGAGGGGCGCGTGGAGAGTATGGTGACGGAGATGAAATGGCAGAAGAGGTCGAGGCAGTTTTTCAGCCTTGTCCTGACATGGCAGCCTATTTTCCTGAAGGGAGTGCGCTAAGAGCAATAGCTCTATGTAATCCCTTGGAAGATATTCCCGGGTTTGCTCCAGGGTTTGGCGAATCACTGCTTCGTCAGGCCGAAAAGGAAGCCACTAGCGTGGCAAAGAAGCTCTCTTTATCAGTTATTGATACTGAAGAGTTTGTTGAAAGGGCCGTAAATTACGCCAGAAGTTATCTGAAGGCTAATGGAGGTCTAGTAAAATTTGTTGCAGTACAAGAGAGGCTGCAGCAAGATCTCTTCGGAGAAGATGTCGCTTAAAGCTCTCACAAAACCCGTTTCGGCGGGTTTCTTTTTTCCTAGATAAAAATACCTGCCTTAATTCTATACTCCCTCTTTTTAAACTGAGTAACGGTTAGCCGTTCCTCCTTATTGGCTGGCACCTTTAAGTAACCCAGTGGGGCTAAGCCCTTCTGGGTTTTTTTGTATTTGGAGATAATGCATTGAAAGAAAAGCATAGAAAGCAGGCCTTGAGAAGACTGCACACAACTTTTGACAGGATTGACGCCATTAATCAAAGGCTGTTGGAAATTGAGCAAACACTGAAAGAGATTCAGCCCAAGCGCACTGGTACCATAACGCTCTATCTCTCAGATTGCGGTAAAGATTGCCTAGGGTGTCCACATGCCACATGGGAGTTGTGGCGCACGAGAAAAATGCCAAAAGGCAGCCCGTTTAGCCCGTTCTTTTCGGTAACCGTAACAAACCCGTTACGGCGACTGAAGCGAACTGGTGACTTTGAGGAGAGCTTTGAACAGACCCGATCGATTATGCAGGAAGCTCTAAAGCTATTAGAGGAGAAGGCAGGGCTTGTGGAAGCTGTTTCGCGGCTTAATAGAAGGGCTTACAGTATTGAAACCTGATGGTTGGCTTAGTCTTTGCTTTTAAGTTCGTGGGCTAATGCTTATTAAAATATTTATCTTGGCAACGTCCTTAGCTCATGGTAGGGTAAGCTTTCAAAAAATTAAACGCAATACAACAAAATAAAACGTAATACAACAAGATTAAACGTAATTGCGCTTTACAAAGCATACGAGTTTCAATTAGAATTGCCCAAATTTTAAACTTCCTTATAGGTAAAAGTCGGTATATTAAAGTGGAAAAACATTTAAATAACTCGGTTGAGTGCGGCCTAACGGCCAATCCTGCTGTAAACAAATTGTTATATAAGCTGAATCACACCCGCATGATTGAAGGGAAGCCTGAAATTTCCAAAACCTCTCTTAATGAGCCGAAAGACTCGGCTGTGCTTTTTTCAAGACAAATTCCTATGCAGGGGCTTATCCACCTTTCAGAAGGTCAAGGTATGTCTAGCAATGATATTGAGCGTCTTTATAAAGCCTCTTGCCCTTCAGTTTTTGAGTCAATCTCATTGTCTGTACAATCTTTTTTCAGAAGATAACAAGTCTTGTCTGTTTCGGGTAGCGCTTTAACTAAAGAGGAAAAATTAGAGCTTTTTGAGAGCTCATTAAAGCGTTATTACCATGAAGGGGTGATACCGGCGCTCGCTGTTGTTATATCTATTGCTGAAAAATATCCCGAACAAACCGACAATCAAGTCAGAAATGCAATGACACACTATGCCCGTGCCTTGTTTGAGGTCGAAAGTGATGAAGAATTTAGATCTGAGTTAAGCCAAGCTGAAAACCACCTTAAAAGGGGCGTAAGGGATGCTTACAAAATTGTTTTAATTTACCTTGGTAGTGAAATTCGCTCCCTTTATGAATCTATCATATACTCATCTGGACAACTCCCTCCTAAAACTTTTGAAGCCTATCAAGCTTGTATCAATTTTCGCCGCTCTCTCTTCAACCATGAGTCAACAAATAAACTTGATCAATTTGTTGAGAGCGTAAAGCAAGCTGGCTTTGAAGATGTTGATGATCCCTTCATCTTTGTTGTTGGCATTGCAATTGACACCAGGGATGATCTAATTCAGCTCACAAAGGGCACAAATGTTCCGTCTCAGGTAGTATTAAAAGCAGCAAAAGAGCTGTTCAAGTGGCAGTATAGAGTCCAGAAGTCAGGAAAATGGGTTGCACTTGCAATACTGAGCGGACTGATAGGGGTAGCACTCAAGACAGCTTATGACTCTAACTGGAACGTTACTACAGAAGCGCAGGCGAATCCTGAGATTCACATAAAGCAAGAGAAATAAAAAACCCGCCGAAGCGGGTTGATTAAGTCATTTTTTGAGTTCAAAGAACTCGGAGGCCGATAGACCTACTGTATTATTTAAACCTTCAGATGATGTCTCAGGAAAAGCCAACATTCTAAACTCTGTGTGTTTCTTGCCTTGCGTATCAATATCAAACGCAATCAACCACTTGCGTTTATCTTTTAATGCGTTGGCAATCATTCCAACACCAAGTGCCGCAGCTCCAGCGGATGCGGAACCTGTTACACCTTGGGTTGTTGTGGCAAGATTGCTAGCCATATGATTATGCTGAAAGTGCTTTTGTTCAGTCCGGTGAATTGCTTTCACACGGATAACATAATCAGCTTCATCAGATATTGTAACTGCAACCCCTTTTTTCTTCATTGAAGCTTTAAACATAGTCTCAATAGTTTTTAGATTAACCACTTTTGAGTCCATGTCCTCATTCACCAATTGAACTGAAAAATCTCCATCAACCGTGATACGGTCGTAATTTGAAATTTTTGTATCACTGGCAAACTTACTGTCAGGATAGGTGTAAGTTGGCATTTGTGAACAGCCAACCAGACCAAACGATGCAAATAAAAAACCAATAGCAAATAGCTTCTTCATATTGTTACTCCTTTATTTTTAGCTCACCGCAAAAATTGCGTATATATTACTCGAAAATAAAAGGAGGATACTATAATTAAGGCAAAACTACTGCATCGTTAAAGGCTTATCTACTTGAACACCATCAGCCCCGGATGCGCTTATTGAGTTCTTGATTTTATCTTGAAGCATATCAATGTCGGCGGCGGTTAACGCTTGTTTTTTTGCCTCTTTCAAAATATCAGATACAAACTCACTTAGATCGATTTGAGAAAAGTCTAGCTGAACAAACTGTTCAGGCGTAAACCCGTCACATTGGCTTAACGGGATGCCAAGTTGAGGTTTTCCTTGTTGATTGATAATGCGTGCAATTTTTGAGTTGAAGCAGCAGTGTTGAGTGCGGTAAGTAGTGCACGTACAGTCGCCCCACAAGGTACACTGCTTACTGTGACAGTAGCTATTGTATGCATAGCAAAGCTTTCCTTTGTTTTTTGTGGCCGTTGAATAATCTTCATTATCGCAAGCAATAGCGTCTTGGTATGCTGAGTAGAGCGCAATGGCGACAGCAACATAGAACATGGCTGGGTTAAACGTTAGATTAACCGGGCCAATGCTTCCCACGCTGTATGTTTGCATTGCACCTGAAGTCATGGCGGTGCTAAACGTTGTTGTGCCTGCTGCACCAGTTGATGCAATTGCTGTCATCCCAGTGGTTGACCCAAGAGTAGCAGTAAAGCCGGCCGCACTTACACCAAGACTGCTTGCCAAACTGGTTCCACTTGCGGCCGTGCTTGCTGTTTCTGCGGTATTGGCTGTTTTCATCCAAGCATCTGCACCTTGCGAGAAGTACCGGCCAGCATCCATCACACCGTCGTAAACGAAATTAGATGCCGATTGTATGCCGTACTCCAGGCCTTGCCATACTACCTGACCAGTTAAATCTTCACCCATATTGTAAGCGTTCGATTTTGGATCGGGTGCCGATGCCTTGCAGCAGTCTTTATGCCCGAAAGAACCAACCGCAGTGGTCGCCCGTCGGTAGTCGCATCGAGAATACTCACCGCTGAATATTCGATTGTTTTGTGGGTCCATATAGGTGCCAGCTTGCCTTGCTGTCTCCATACCAAGAAGAATTTCGGCGAAGTCAGACGTACATTCATCGGTTGGAACGTATTTTGGACGTTCACAACGGTACCGTGATTCAAGATCAAGGCACTTGCTTGAATCAAACTGTGAATAACGGTCGCAGAACGTTTGCTCGTGCATGCACTCAGAGTCGTTAATGTAGTCTTTACAGAAGAAGTCTGTTCGATCACCCCAGCATGCAAACTTTGCCTCGGTTGGCCAATTCCCGTCCTCATCTTGAACGATCGGTAGTTGCTTGCAACCGTTTTGATAAGTTTGCGCCGTTGTTTGTTCATCAATCCAAGGGCAGTCATCGACTGGCTCATACCCAACTAAAGTTTCAACCAGTTGGTTTTTGTTATATGGGCTAGGAAGCATTTCATATACCGGTTGCACGCCGCATGTCGGGTATTCTTCTTTCATGTACTCTTGGCAACTCTTGTTTTCAATTATTTTTGCGTTTGCCTCAAGCTCTGAAAGCTCTTTATTGCCACACATTTTTTGCATGTCATTGAAGCAGTTTCCATCAATGCAGATTTGATCTGAACCGGCGCACTGAGTAATGGTGGTGGTAACTGATGGGAGAGGGCAGTCGTATTTTCTGAACCAATTTAGGCATTGACCAAATGTATCCGAACTGGAAACTTCATCATAGTACGTGCAGCGCTCTTCTTTAAGCACGCAGTCATTGGAAAGGGTAGCGCAGCCAGAAGTTTCCGGGGCATCGCAGAAATATACACGCAGGTCTTCTTCCGGCTTATCCTCGACGACGGTACAACTTGCTTGCTCTTGAAGGAGGAATCCAGTTGAGTCTTGGCACATATCACCATCAAGGAATTGACCTTCATGGCAGGCGTAGTGTGAAAACTTACGGCAGATTTTTTGACCTTCATTTGCAGGATCATCAGCTAACTCAAAGCCAGGATCACATTTTGCTGATTCTGAGTAATAGATTGCGGCGTAGTTTGTTGAGCACAAAAAAATGCCGCCTGGTTGATTGTAGAAATATGAACACATCTTCGTCGAGTTATTAAGTGAGTGTGTCATATCAGTACAGTGGTGAATGCCACAAGTGGACTTGTCGGATGTGAGTATCAAATCAAGCGGAAAGTCTGGGTGTTGTGAGTTACAAAAAGGTTCACGATAATCCCAGTGCTCAATTGCTTTGCTTCGGGTATGGCCGACGAGGTTAGTGAATTTAGCGTCTCGACACGCCTCTTCGACGGTAGAACCTGGAATGGTAACTGTAGAGTCAACACACATTCCTTCCTCTAAAGGGACGTTTAAACCAAGTGCATTTAAGAATGGATTGTTGGTTTGTTCTGCACGCGCCTTCATATCGACCGCTTCTGACTTGTAAGGGTTCGTTGTTGCAGTTTGGTACTTGTTGCTAATGTAAAGTCTAGCGAGGCAGTATTGATATTCTTGGAAGCCGGGATCACCTTCCGGGACAGGGGGGCAGGAGGTGGGTTGTGAGGCAACGCCTTGAGATTGCAGATTGGTAATACTGGTTAAATCATCCCGGCCCGATGAAAAGGTGGAGTGAAGCCCTGATTCTTGTGCGGCGTTCGGGTTATATCCCGGAATATCGGAGCTGTTATAGGATCTACCGTCTGGGGTTGTGAAGCCTCCTGTGATACCACCGCTTGTTGCAGCGTTTGAATTAACACCTAAATCTTTTGCTTCGTTGAAAATTCGTTGCTTGCGTTCTAGCTCGGTTTCGGCGTGTGCCACGGGAAAAGAAGAGGAAAGCATCGTTACGGTTACGATTACTGAAACTGTTCTTTGTATTGTTTTTTTAAACATTTCCTTTCCTTGTTTAAATCCCGTGGCACTTGCCAGTTAATTGGTTAATTGCTGCATGTTCTGGCACAGATAATAGTTACACCCATACTGTTTATCCTAGTTACACGGGTTATTTCTTTTGGTGGATTATCAAGATAGTCAACGTAATTGGCTTCAACCTTGGCGCCCGTACAACCTGAAACAGAGTTTTCGCTTATTGATGAACAGTTAAGAAGCGTGGTGAATGAGGTCTTATGCTGTACATCTCCCCAAGCACTGCTATCACTAAACGTATAGCCTCCTCTTTGAACCAACCCAACCAAGCTATATCCAGCCGGGCAACTTGCCGACCCCGTACCATTAACTCGCACCACGTCTGCATTTGCAGCCACCGGCATTAACATCACACCCACCAATCCTGCTATTGACAGGTTGTTGCGTAAAAACCATGACTTAATGGAGAAGTCCGAATACCATTCCCGCTGTCTACCACTGCTTGCACGATAATAATCTCGGCCTGGGCTAGTAGCCCCCCAAGTAAAGCGAAGTCGTTTAAATGAGGTTTTAAGGCTGTTTTTGAGCGTTTTTTTATTCATTGGTCACTCCATTTTGTAGCGTGTAATCATCCAAAGCTTCCAAGACACCAAATGCGCGCATTTGTTCAAGCAAGTGTTTTCCGTTTATCATTTGGCCCTGATTTATAATGTTCAGCAGCACGTTTTCGTAATTTGTTCGTCCGTCTTCATAACCCCCTTCAAGCGCCAGAGTCCAAAGGGCATAGGCCACATCAAATGTGTGAGTACGCCCCATGTCACCGGCGAAGTACAGGTTGCCAAGCATATACAATGCACGAGCATCGCCAGCCAAAACTGAATCACGCATTAACTTTACGGCTCTATCCTTGTTCTTTTCTGCACCAAAATCACCATAGAAATAAGCATTAGCTAGATCAAGGAGTGCGCCTGGATCTGTCAAGGAGTTTTGCTTCAGCTCTTTAAGTTGAGCTTTCTCATGTTCGTCCTTCTGTTTAGACGTAAGCGAAGCATAAGTTTGTTGCAACATTGAATCCTGTGAACCAGTCAATTGATTTTTGGTATTGTCTGACTGTTGATTCAAAATCATGGCAGTCCAAAGCAGAGCTATATTTAGTGCTACAAACAATTTAAATTGATTTTTTTTTGCCCCGTTAATCGCTTTAATTATCACCAGGTCTGGCGATTTTAATTTTGCTTGCTTTGAATCTTCAGGCATAATTTTTTCTCCTTTACGCAATCCATCTCTTAGAGCAACTTAAATACTGTTTTTGATCGTTTTCATTCATTAGTCATTACATCATTGGCAAGTTTTCGCGCAGAATCCGTGGCTTTGTTTTACTCTATGAGGCTGGTATCCTTGTCTATAGACATATTGACAAATAAAAGGCTGAATAAACCTTGCTGAAGCCGTTGTTGCACTTGCAATATTCCCACTTTGATTGTCATAGAAAACCAAGCTATAACCTGCTGGGCAGGATACTTTTTGATAAAGAGTTCCCACCCCATAAACGATTGAATTGTCGTTATTGTCCCAGCCTGTTTGACATCTAGCACTTCCGCCATCAGGAGTCGACAATACTTTTATAACTTCAGAATTTGCCGCTCCAGAAAATAAAAATGACATAACCAAAATTGACAATTTTGTATTCGTTATTCCATGTTTTTTCATCATAAAAATCCTCAGTTAGCTACACCAGTAATATTTTTGCCAACGCAACAATCTCGTTTACGAAAAATTTGATAAACCGCATCCTCTCCCTTATAGGGAAAGGCCTTACCGGCACCCCAAAGCGCCGTTGTGCGGCCAAAAGGCTGACAGCAGCGACCATTTTTCTTATCCTGCGCTACGGGAAATAGCATTGAATACTTGTAATCTGATTTATCCATCAGGTACTTTGGATAGCGATAACATAGGCCAGCATCACCGCTTCCGCGCCTAGTGCCTGACCAAATAAGCAGTTCACGGTGAGCTTTGTGAGCAAACTTCTGAAGAAGAAGGGAGGTTGAGTCAACCATGCCTTTATGGTTTTTAACCTTTCCTGTAACTGGAAACATTGAGCCTTGGCATCCAGCGCACCAGTATGTAATTCGATTAGGAAACCCCGTGGAAGCAGTTACGCAGTCCACGGCGCAGGCTGCTTGAGCAAGGGGGTTGGCGAAGGCATAAACATCTGGATTAAGAATTGTGGTTAACTCATCATCATTCCAAAGCGGATCAAGCTCTGTAAGGTAGGCAATATCAAAAGGAGCTATTTCAAGACATGAGTGATCAACTACAACGCTCAGCCAGTACATGACAGGGTTTACATACCAGTGAACTTGGTAAAAAGCACTTGTTAAGCCGCCAGTATCAACGCCGCTGAAACCGGCTGCCGGTGCATCGATAACCTCACCCATATCAATGCCACCCAGCCCAGCTAGACAGAAGGGTTTGCGCACAACATCAACGAGCGTAATAGGCTCCCAAAATGAGGTAGTCATCCCTAAGGTAAGATCCAAACCACTCCCACAAGTGCAAAATGCACCAGGCGTAGTTCCGTTATCTTCTTGGCTGCTTGTAGAAGAACCCGGAAGCAGACCTGGCACATTTTGACCAGCTATTTTAATAGGGAATACGCAAGACCAGCAGTAGTCACTAATTGGGTTTGGGAACTTGCCTTCGCAGGTTGTAATGCTGGCCGAAGCATATAGGTTGCTACTGAATGCAAAAACGAAACCATATACCAAGCCTAGAAGATAATTTTTTAATCTATTCACCGAATTCGTTTCCTAGTAAGTTTGATGGTGAACTAGGGGCTTGGTAGCGACTTAAGCTAGGCTCAACTAAAGTGATAAATCTTGAAATTTCTTCACTCCAGCCAGCCTCATTGTTTTTTAAATAATTAAGCGCATACTCAATCGTCACATCACCGTAAACACCAACGTAGCTTTGAAGGTGCTCTAGCATTTCTTGATCACCCTCAATCGCGCACCTAGCTTCTTCCGCAGGATCGTCGCGATAAACCACAAAGGCGGGAACCTGATTTACAGAATATTTTTTAAAGCCATCAGGGTCGATCTGGATCTCGACATCGCGCCCTTTGGTTAATTCGGATATTTTTCCAAGCGTCAGCTGCCAATCGTTATCACCCTTTAAGCCTATTAGCGAAAGATGGATATTGCTCCTTCCGACTAAGTGCGCCTGGTCGATGATTCTTTTGATGCTCTCGTCAGGCATTGAAAATGAGATAAAGACTTTGATTTTTGTTGTGCTTTCTTGATGTTGATTGGTCAGTCTTTTCCACGAGTTTGCAATTTCGCCTATATTGATACCCGGCAGACCTTCTCGAATTTGAGGCATGCTGTTAAGGTTAATAGCTGAAGGCCGGTGACTTTCTTTGCTAAATCCACCGGGCGCTAAAAGGTGTTGAGCTCTTTCAATTTCTCTTTTTGCTGCAGGCATTGCAGACTCGACCCTCTCCATATCAACAGCAGAGGGTGAGGAGGGGGATTCCTGTGCAATACCGGCAATTGGAATAATCGCCAAACCAAGCATTGCAGCAAGAAAGTGTGTGTTTTTTTTGATTTGATACTCCATTCTAAATTTGCACCTCATCAATTCTTAAAAAATCTCCTTCCTGATAAATAATTGCGGGTAAGGACTGGATATTGAAGCGCCTGACCATGGTTTCGCGCTTCGGGGTTCCCGTGACATCAGCACTGGCTCCAACACCAAGCTGGTCAAAATAAACAGGCTGTTTCCATTCATTCATAAGATCAATATAGCTACCGGCAACCAAGATAACCTTGTCACGCCACATCGACTCCATGTAGCGATCATAAGCCCAGGCGACTTGCTCTTGATCACGCTGGTCTATAAAGATAAGGCGCTTTGATAGACCTCTTACCCTCAGTGGATTAACCCTTGTCCCGGCTGGGTGCAAGATTTCCCCGTCAGGTAAAAGAATGTCCTCGTTGAACGTTATGGATGGGTCGTAATATTTTGAGCGAGTGTAGTCAGCCCTTGGTAAGTTAACGCCCGGCGGGTTTTTTATTGTGTTTAAAGCTCTGCCGGTAAACTCTTCCTGCATTTGATCCATTTCACCGGTTTCCTTTAGGTGGTGCAGTCGAGCCATAATTACCTCCAGTAAAGAGGTTTCCTTGATCTCATAAATCGTCCCAATTGGCTGAGGGTGAATCGATGCATGGGCTTGACGATCAATTAAAAGCGCGCCAATAACGACGGCAACAACAAGCAAGAACAAAAAGGACTGGAACGAACCCAGCCCTGTGGGCTTGCAGGTATCTTTTTTCTTGTGTTTGAATTCAGACTTCAATTAAAGCTCCTCCTGTGCGCCAAAACCGATTAGCGACTTTCCTTTTATCCATCGCTCATGCACCAGGCCTAAGTACCTATATCGACTGTCAAATGAGTCTGGATGCGAGGTATAAAGGAAGTAGTAGTTATTGGGAATGACACCCGGTTCAGACATATCCAGAGGATCGCCATCTTGATTGATCCCACCAAATAGCTTCGCTGTACCTATATGCTTGCCGTTTATATAAACATCTTGGCCAATATGGGTGATCTCGTCTCCAGGCATTCCGCCGATACGTTTTACAAATAATGAACCTTGCTCAAAGGCATAACCATTGAGGTACCTGGCTTTAACTATGTCTTCACGCTCAAGGTCTTTGACATCAAAGTGCTTTGCGAAAATGAAATACTTGTATGGCAGTGAGTGGGTGAAATTAATACCAAAAGAAAAGAGGTATGAAAACGCCAGATAGGCTAAAAAGAAAAATAGCACCGGATAAAAAACGAGCGGACGATTAAAGAAGCTATTCAGCCTGCTTTTTAGTGTTAAGCCTGTGTGATTTGTGTTTTGTGTAGAAAGATTTTGTTGCATTAAAAGCACCTCCTTTACCAGGAAAGGAGGTCTTGGAAATTGGCTTTGGGTTAATCCGAAAGGCTACCCGTTGGGTATAGAGAGGTGCCAGCCTCGCTAGTTCCAGCTCTTGTTGGACCAGAGTCATTCATATCAAACACAGGATTCCCGCCACCTTGATCAAGGGTGAAGTTTTGGTCAACCGTAGCACCGTGCAACACCCAAAAAATGATCGCCAAAATCAAATAGATGATAGATGCACCAAAACTAGAGACTTCGTAGCCAAAAAATAATACACCGACAGTAATAGATGCCACCAAAACTCCAGCCATCACGCCTATTGCAGACTGGAACTCTTGTTCAGACCTGTCTGGGAAATCTGATTTTACAGGTTTGATTTTTGACTCATCGGACTCTCTAATTAAATCCCAGTCGTTTGGCAAAGCTTTTAATTTAGACATGACACACCTCGCAAATTTTTCTTAATTATACAAGGTGCTTTTGATTTTTAGCCTTTTTTTGGCGCCTGTGAAGATGGCTGCGCCTGTGAAGATGGCTGCGCCTGTGAAGATGGCTGCGCCTGTGAATACTCTCTTACCATAGGCTTATTTTTTTCATAATAATTCTCCATGGATGGACGAAGAGCATTATCAACCATCACTGTCGCTTGCTCCCTGGTTAAACTAAGGTTTTTCTCATACGACTCAATCATAATGCCACGATTTCTCTCAAAATTAGCCTGCTCTTCATCTGGCGAAAGGGGCTTAAACCCTTCTGAGACCTGGGCTGAAGTCCTCCCTTGTCTCTCTTGCTCTTTTTGCTGCATACTTTGAGCACGATTAACATTATCGTGCTGCTCCTCAACCGCCTCACGAACATTGCCATCTTTGGTTTTAGGATCAATGCCCCCTGCAATTTTGGCGGCATTGTTGGCAGCGTTATCATGTAGCATTTGTGTAGCGACCTGAGCATTGTCATGTTTTGCCGCAACCTCTGCTTGCCGATTAGCAACATCAGCAGACACATAAGTTGGACGATTAACATTTTGTTGATTACTGACAAAGCGACTATCAACCTGGTCATTAGAGGATTGATTGTGGGCTTGAACATTAACAGGAACCTGCTTGGTTGGGCCAAAACCTCCTGACAATTCGGTTCTAGCAATCGCCGCCTCCATTAACGGGATAGCCTTCTCGAAATCACCGTTCTGAATATGGTCGGTGATTTGCTTAACTTCGCGCCCAGTCATGCTTTGCTTTACATCAATACCCATGTTGCGCGAAACCATTTCAGCACGCTCAGATAGCTCAGAAAACCTTTGCGCATCAGTCCTTTTTGCACTTGCTGCATCAGAAAGAGCTGAGGCATTTTTTGCATTTTCTTGGAATCCACGCGCGGTAGTTTCGTCCATCCCGATATTTGTTGTGTTTTGGTGGTTGTCGATAGCAGAATCTGCAAACTTAACCATTTCTTGACGGCCTTCAGTATCAGTTTGCTTGACAAGCTCTTCAACCGCTTTTTGATAATCTCTTTTGAACTCTTCCTGGATCTTCTCATCAGTACCAGTTTTTGTTGAAAGAGCAGCCCCTGTGCCTGCAATTGAAAAACCAACGCTGCCACCAGCTTCAATATTTCGATATGAAGAGGTTACCCCGGCCAGTACATCAGACTCACTAATTCCGTATTTTTCAGAGAGATCACTGGCAACCTGTTTGGCCCTCGTGTAAGTGTCTTCAAACGCTTTTGTGCTTTGTGAACCAGTTACATGCTGGTAAGCATCACCGACATTTGTATTGCTCATAGCAGAATAGAGGCTTGACATTGCAAGCTCCCTTGATTGTTGAGCTTGCTTGGTGAACTCCATAGCTGAAGCATTTGAAGACTCTGACTGCGCTCGAAAGTTATCTGATGCGCCTTTCATTGTTGAGGTATCAAACGATGAAACATTGTGCTCTCGATCACTGCCGTGGTATGAGGTTTTGCCTTCGGCTGATATTTTATTAACAGCACCATCAGTTGCCCGATAATCACCACCAATTGCGTCTGCGCTTGGCCTCGTGTTATAAGCAGCGCCAGCGGTATTGTCAAAGTTTTTATTGTTCCACTTGACGTCTCCGTAGTTATTTCTACCTTCGGCGGCTGTATCTGTTGCTGTTCTTTCATTGTAAGTTTGAGCGCCACTGAATAAGCCGGTCGCAATGCTTCCACCAATTGAACCTGCACCACTCATAAGAGCCCAGGTTAAAGCAAGTGAAGCGAACAGTGCGTTTTGCAACTGATCCTCCATGCCATTAATTACTCCACCAGCTGAATCCCATGCATTAATAGACCCCGTGCCAAACATGGTAACGGAGTTTCTTGCCTCTGCAGCGGCATTCATCAGGATGACGTTATCAAGCACGATCTGAGACGCCTGAAGAAGGGCCAACCAAAAAAGAACCTTTACCACTAATCCGAAAGATTTTAGTCCGGCTGGGCCAGCAATAATTATCAAGGCAACAATTAACGGAAAAAACGCATAAACCAAAAGCTGCACTATTGTTATCGTGTAAACAAATGACTTGGCAAGCTCGGCTTTTTGGTTTGCTCCTGACTCAACACCAATTCTAGCCCTAGCATTTGCCAACGGGTCACCGCCAAGCTCACCGATGGATTTTAAAAAAACATTCTGAGCTGTTACATTCCTAAAGTGTTGTGACATATCGCTTGTGGCGTCACCCATAAAAGCAGCCATTGAGGATGTTAAAACTGATCCATAAGCTACCTTAGCTGCGCTTTCATCCATGCCAGGGAAGGCGGAACCAGCAAGCCTTGTTTCTAATGTTGTCGCAATGTCTTCTTTTTCCAGTGTAAGGTAGTCGTAAGCCTGCCCACAGGTCATTACTTCCAGGTCAACTCCACCACCAGTGCGCGGAAGACTCATTGTTACAAGAATGGCATTATTTGTGTCGCCAAGTGCTGCCCATGTATCTGAAGCATTTGTTATATCATCAAATGATTTATAGCCAGTGCTAATGTCGTAACCAACGCATTCGCGAGCATACTCGGTCATGTTATTGTAAAACCTTGCGTTCTGGGGCTCAGCCATCACGGTCGAAAGAAGAATTTTTCTTGTCATGTGTGTGCCCGCAGCACGAAGCTCATCCGGCATGCCGAAAACCGCCCCATACTGCTCATCAACCCATTGACCAACAAAAGAAGAGGAGTGGGCGAGAAAAGCCAAGACAGTGGGAACACCGGAGACAGTTCTTGGTGCGGAATCTTGTGTAAGGAAGCTTTTATCAATTATTGTCACAGTGCTTCTTGGGATCACTAGTATGTAAAAGATTATAAAACCGGCCATTACATATTTGACAACCTCCATCGGAGAGCCTTTGCCAGATAAAAAAGAAGAAAGCATGGCAAATATCGTTCCCATGGAAACGCCAATAACAAGCAAATCATAGAAGTCTGCATTGTTTAAAATTAAAGCAATCCCCTGAAAAACGTTAAAAAATATCTCCGTATTCCAGTAACTATAGATTTCCCATGTCAAAGTGATTATCTCCGGTTAATCTGAGCCATTCTGTGCTCAAAAGATGATGATAGGGCGCTAACTGTTGCAGATATCTGACCCAGTTCAGCAAAACGTGTTTGAGCATCTAATCTCAAACCATCAAACCAGCCAACAACCTCACCAATGTGAGCAAGCTGGGCATCTAGCTGCGCTTGATCATCTTGGGTTGCTGTAAATCGGCCTTTGGCACGCTCTTGATAGACACTTCTTCTGACAGCTTCGGATAAAAAGATAATGTAGTTATAAGCGATGTCTGCTGCTATTGCGTCAGCAGCATTTGAGTAGAATGATGACCCTACCGCATCCATTGATGAAAGCTTAATTAAGGACCAAGCAGGAACGCGCGACATATTTACAATGCCGAAAGCCCTTTTTAGTCGAGCATCATCAAGATTTCCACCCGATGTGAATCCTCGACTAATTAGAGAGTCTTTTAGAAAATCCATCTCAGCTTTAATGTAGGCTTGGAAGTTATGATACTGATTGCCTTGGACGGTATATTCATACCTTAAGGTAGAGGCGTACTCATTACTCATGCAAGCTCTTTGCTGGTCAGATCCTCCCGTAAGAAGGCATTGAGAAGCCTTGATTTCAAAATTATCACCAACCAAGAAATCGGAAAAAGTATCAAAAGAAGGCCTTTCAAACAGGCAAGCTCTATCAGCATCTCCTGTATCAGAAGGTGAAAACTGGTTTGAGCAAATTACCGAGCCAAACAGGGTTACCATTAACCTAGCGTCATCAATACCAATCGTGTTTCCACCGTTATATCTAGCCGCCCTTAAAGACTCCCAAGTAATGTTGACAGGTCGCAATTTGTCACCAATATCTGGATCACTTTTGGCTGATTCGCGTGCAGACTTACGGTCTGAGATATTTTTTGAAATATTCTCCCTGGCGCTCGACACATCATCCCAAACACCTGAAACGCGGCTACCCCACTGCGTTACATAGTTGTCAGTCTTGTTGCCTCTAACTAGGTCTGCACCCATTTCCACAAAACCCTCTGCAGCTTGACAAGAGTTGACATTGAGGGCGTTAATTTTCTGAGAAAGGTCATTCATGTAGTCCATGACACCACCTAACTGGGGTGAAACAGAGTCGATGGCCAGCTTAAAAATTGCACCGGCTGCATTGTTGCCAATATTCTGCAATGCCCGAACCAATTGATCGGAATTAATGAATGAAAATGAGCCAGCATAAAGATCTATGCCGCCACATCCAGCAGAAATGCTTGGTGGTGACATACTTGCCAATTGATAGGTTCGCTGAGGAGTTCTGAAGCTTGCGCTTCCACCAACATAGTGCGTCATTGTCTGACCCTTGAACGCGCCAGGGCTTGTTGACGTCACCGTACCCATTTGCTCAAACAGCTCACCAACACTAGCGTGCGATTTTAGTGAAACCATTGAAGCAATAATAGCTGCTGCAATAACGGTCTTTTTCATCAAAAATTATCCCCGGGTTCAGTTTTTACAATAGTGTGAATGCGCCTAACTAGCTCTTGGTAACTTATGATTCCAAAAGCAACTGGAACAACAAGACGCGTATTCTGGTTTACAAGAAATAGAGATGGTGTCATTGTCACCCCAAGCTCTTGTGCCTGCCCTTGGTCTTTAAAATATCCCATATCCAATCCTTGCAAGGGGTTGTGGTCAATTGAAACAGGTAAAACTGACAAGCCCTGGCTATTGATAAGATTTATAGAGGGCGTCATTCTGTGACAGAAACTGCAGGTTGATGAGTAAAAAAACCAAACACCCCAACCAAGCTCGCTCAGTTCGGCAAGCGTATTCTGCTGCGCATCACGCAAGACCCTTTGCTCTTCTTGCTTACCGATATTATTCATTGTGAATCGCGTTGAATAATCAAGAGCCGGGTCTTGCCACTGAACACGCTTCCACGCATCAGTAAAGACAGCAGCTTTGTTTTGAATTTCCAGTTGGTACGAAATGTAGTTTCTGACGTTTTCATGGGTTGGCTCTACAATGGCAATGCGCTTAAGGCTCTCAAGACGCTCAACCATTTCATCAAACCGATTCAGCATTTCCTCTTCATAGGTCAAGGGGCTTGCTTCATCCTTATGAGGTGCGGATGGCGGAGCTGGCGTTACCAACGGCTCCTCAGGCGCTACATCGTCTTTTTTCTTCTCTTCAATGCAATACCAGTTAAAACTATCCTTGCCTTGGCAATCAAGAGCTGATCTATAGTCGCTAACAGAGCTTGCGTAAACAGCAAACGGTGCCAGTAAGGAGAGAAGCAAGAAAACCAGAAAAAACTTCAATTTCGTTTACCTTCTAGGATCTCAATAAAGTTCAAAATATCGTTTGTTCCAAGGTCTGGCTTTTCAGCAGGCGATTCTATTGAAAAGGCTTCTCTATAAAGAGAATTTACATCAATGACATCACCGCCCAATACAGAACTTGATTGCAAGATTATGCATTGGCGCTTGTAGCAGATATCTTCGATGTAGCTGCTCATCCATGCACCAGGATTTACCGCAACATCTGAAGTTCTGGCGTCATAAAATCCCTGCTCAAAATCAACTGTAATAAACAGGGGCGATTGTTGGTTGCTAACCATGGAAAAAGGGGTGGCAGGCATTCCGTCTTTCACTAGAAAAAACAAAACCAGCCCAAGAATACCGGTAAGAAAAAAAACACTTATCCTGAAGTAATTAGACAATCTGAATTCCTCGCTCTTTTAGCACCACCTCAATAGCCTCAGCGGTAGACAAGCCTTGCGCCTCTTTAGCCTTGATCGCCTGAAAATCATCATCCCTTGACGAATAAAGAAGGGATGTAAACGGATCTACAAAAAGCCTACCCACACCTTCGCCACCAGGATAGTTAACAAACACTTCTGAGAATACGCCGTGCTTTGTTGTTAAATCCAAGAGTGTGCGCTTTTTCCAAGCATCCATAGATATCTTGCCATCCTTCTCGAATCGCTGAATGGACTCTTTCTTTTGACGTAGCATAAAGACCCAGTCAGCATTATTTAATGCTGCCAAGGCACCCTCGTTTTTGTAATAATCATCAACAGACTGTGTTGCTGTGCCAAAAGCGCCACCATATTTACGCGCTCGACGGTAACCGGTTTCAATAAACTCAGCTGTATCACCGCCAGACATCAGGGACCAAGCTTCGTCGATAATTACCACTTTCTTGGAACCGTCTCGATTAACATACATATCATTAGTGATTCGATACATCAAAATCATAAGTACAACAGTCTGAAGCGCTTTTTTAGACTTAAGCTCTTCCAGTTCTAAAACAGTAAAGGGGTTGGTGAAATTTAGATTAGCTTCACCTTCAAAGTACCGACCGTAAATACCATTCTTTGTCCACGGGTAGAGCATTTTAGCCATTTCCCCGACAGGGCATATTTGAGTTGAGTCATCACACATAGACTGCAACTCATTCCTGACTAGGGTAACTGTCGCTTTTCGCCCATGCTTATCCCATGTTGCCTTAACAGCACGCTCCAACTCTGCAAGTTGAACACCTGTTAGGCGATTGTCGTCTCCCGTCATCATTTGAGAGAGTAGGGGCTTCAATACCTCCATTTCTTCATTAATGTCTTGGATAAACGAAAAGGGGTTAATGCAAATGTTCGATGACTCAGAGAACTCCACGAAGTCGCCACCCAAAACATTGCATAATTTTAGATATGAGCGGCCAACGTCGATAATCCAAACCTTACCGCCTGTTGAAAGGTAAGAGAAGGCAATTTCATTTAAGAAAAATGATTTACCAGAACCAGAACCGGCTATGACCGCAAAATTGTAGTTACCAGCATCGTTGTCATACAAGTCAAACCCCATAATTTGCCCACGGCGTCCAAACAATGTGATTTTGTTTGTTGGAGTTCCTTTCCACTCTGCAATCATAGGTGATAGAGAAACGGCGTTAGACGAGAACTTTGGTCCAACATGCCCCATAGATACCAAGTCCTTAGCAACTGTCTGAGTAACCCCCATAGGGATAACAGACTTAAACCCAAGAGGGACAAGAAAGGTGTCGTTGTAAAGCGTAAAACCCTTGTTTGTCCAAACAGAGGTTACTTCTGCGATATTTTTCTTAACTTCTGATTTTTTACTAAAAAGCGATACCTTGACCCCCATGTTTACCATGGTGGCACCATCATCCAATGCACGAACAGCATATTTCCATTCGTCAGCCTCATCTTGGATGCCCGGAATAAACTTCGCAGCTTGCGAGCCTAGCTGCTGGGTTTTTCTGGCCGAAGTCATTGCTGCCTTTGACTTAAAAGCGGCCCTGTCACCACAAACAGCGATCATCGTAATCATATAGGGGCAAGGGTATGAGAGCGCACCTTGGAAGAAGTCACCAACCAGGTTGCCCATATTGGAGAGAAACCAAGAGTCTTTTGGGTAATCAACCACCGACATAGACACAAAGCAGCTATCAGTCGTTGAGTGGTTGATCTCTGACGCGCTCACGCTCGTTATGCCGCAGGTACGAGTAAAGTTATCGTTAAGCGTTGGAAGGTCTGGGTTATATTGCTTGACCACTCTATTATGATAAGGGTCTAGCAGTCGATTATGATCTAGCATATCAGACACCCAGTTAACCAAATCATCCGGCCCCCACCTAAAAGTTTTTAAGTGTGCAGATGATAGTGTTGACTCCACACTATCCCTGAATGAAAGGGCTTCCTCTATGGCACCAGAGTTTTTAACATCTGACGGCATAACGACGGAAATGATCGCTCTAAAGTCCTTAAAGAGATAGCCGCGCACACCATCAACATGTGATTCAAACGCACCTTTTTGATAAAAGCTTATGCGATTCCTGATGGCGGTTCGGTAAATGTTTTTATTCCTAACTTCCCACGGTTCTTTTTCTATGCCTAGCTCAAAATCCTCAAACACACTATTTGCGCGAGAAACCATCCGATCCTTTATATGAGGGGTAGCAAACAGCGTTACGCTAATAGAGGTCCCTTTTGGGGCTTGCAGATAGATAGACTGCAAAACCCTTTCCATGTTTTGATCAGCACCAGTTTGTGGGGAATAAAGCTCAAGAACAAAACCATTGGAGACAATGCCTGCTCCTGCATCATCGAAACCATTGCCCTCCAGTAAAAACAGTTCGTTTTGCTCTTGGAAATCTTTGTACGGGAGCAGGTACTTAAATTGCGGCAACCCCAAAATAGACCGATAAGCGTTATGAGCTTTTAACAATGAGTCGTCTTCAAAAAAATCAGATATTGAATCTTTAATCTTTCTGGTAAGTTCATCCAAATCAAGCAATGAAGACTTTTTAGCCTTTTTGTCCGATTCACCTACGGAGTAGCCACCTAACCACTTTCTAATCTTGTTGACGCCCATACACACCTCTAAAGTCATGAAGCCTTCCAAATCCACGGTTGTTTGTTTCAGATGAGTGCTCTACAGACCAATCAGCCTCTTCTAAAACAAAATAGAATCGAGACAAGTCGTGCAAGACACCGTTTTGATCCTTCCATGGGAATACAGTAGCGCGCGCTAGAACCTCCTCACTTCTTAAAGGAGAAGACTGTTTCTTTAGTAGGGACTCAGAATCGGTTGTCTTGACCCTATTGGATAACTCAAAACCAGAAAGCACAGCGACCTTGTTCTGAGCATCTAATTTTTCTGAAGGATGCTCAATGACAAAACCATGCTCATCTGAGCTAAAGAGCGAGGAATCGGATCTCGCTTTGGTTGAGGTGACGGCAGACGCACTTGTTGCTTCAGTGTCGAAACCACGACGCATGCCTGATGCTGTTAGGCGCTGCCCAGGTATATTGGAGGTCAATGCATTTGCATATCCTCCTGATATCGATTCGCATGACACCCCATCTGGAGCGTTGCACGAAAACTTAGAGTCACCAAACATTGAACAGCCAGATAACCCGGCCACCGCAAGAAAAACGGTAATTTTCTTTATCATTTTTTATAAAACCTCGCTTATTTGCGCTTACCATTTTCATTAAGCCAAACATTCAACTTGTCTGCATCAAGAAACCCTGAGTGACTTTTGCCGCTTTGACCGATAAGTGTAGGCGTGCCTGATATCCCTAAATCTTTAGCCAAGGTTAGGTTTTCTCGCATGGGTGCATCACAGGCACCGTTTGATGAAGGTTGCTTGCCTTGCAAAATATAGTCAAGCCAAGCGCTGTATTGGTCGCGCGAACACCAGATTCTTTGCGATACCACGGGCACACCGTTAGCTGATGGCGCAATGCCGCGCAATAATGGGGTAGGGTACAGATACATGGTGTAGTCAGTGAGCTCTTGAGCCGCCTGTTCTAACCGCTTACAGAACGGGCAATCAGGGTCTGAGAAGACCGCAAAGACCCGAGAACCATCGCCCTTAACAACTTTAATAGCCCCTGATTTTGGCAGGTCGGCGAAATCAACACGTGACAACTCATCCTTTCTTGCTTGTGTTTCATCAAACTGTGTCGCCAAATCCACAATATGGCCGATCATAAGCTTGTCAATTGATCCATTAACATAAAACACATTGTTTTTGCCAACAATGAGTTCATACAACCCAGGAAAACCTGGGGCAGGTTGAACAGAAGTTATAGGTGTGCCCGGAAACTTTTCCTTCACCTGCTCCACTGTGATTTGCGAAAAGGCAGATGCAGATACTAGAACCATTGCAGAAGACAAAGTTAAAACTGTTTTTTTAAACATAATCTATTCCTTAAAAAATATTGGTAAAAATAAACGCCCTATATGAAAAGCAATCCCAGAAAATTAGCGTCCTTGAACTTGATTTATTCCGGCAGCCCGCATAGCTTGATTAACAACCCCAACAGCACTATCTGTCGCCTGCTCAATATTTCTGTTTTCACGATCATCCTCTTCCAGCCAGTCAATACCTTCTGTCAATACGATATCAACCACGCGTTGAGATCCGATTTCAATAACAGGGAATAGGTTTTCTGCAAGGTCAATGTAATACTGTGACAACCTATCAAGACTTCTACCGATCCCGGTTCCAACACCAGCCGCAACCACTTGATCAGGGTCTACAACTGAAGTTGTTCCAAGAGGAGAAGTGGAGTATGTCATCGCTTGCTGCTGGAAAGCGGTGCCAATACCTGAAGCGACACCCGCAATCAGACTTCTCATGAGAAGTTGACCCGTCTTTTCAACAACGCGACCACGAACACCGGCCTTGCCGTCTTCTCCAAAAATATGGCCTTTTACACGCTTCTCAAACACGTTTCCGTCATTGTCGATACAAGAAAGTGTTTCAAGCCGCATGATCGCTCGCTCAGATGCAAGGTCACCATAGCTGTGACCAATAACGCGACACTCTTTTATGTCATATTTGTAACGATTAGGGAGAAAGGCAAGGTTATCCACCATTAAGAAAACCGGATGAGGGTTGTTTTGCGCTTGCCCACCAGTAGGTGCGTCAACACCACCTAGTAGCACAGCTGGGAAGAATGTGCCTGCAGGGATATAGGAATCCACTTTTCTTAAGTTTGATCGAGGTTGTTCGACTGTTTTTGCTTGCTCTACCTGCTTTTCATCCAAAAAAGAAACCGAGCGAATCTGGCTAGATGTAGGTCTTTTAGGTTCGGGTAAAATCTCAGAGATACCACCCCGGGGCGCAACAACTTCTCCCGATACACTAAACGGCAATGACCCCTGAACTTCTTGGCCACGAGCAAGATCCTCTTGACTGAAGAAACGATTCTGAACGACAATGGGCTGACGAATCGCCCCTTCAATCACACCAGAACCCAAACCAGACCCAGGAGTAACTTGATTGCGACCTGGTCCTACCTTAGGGCCAGAAGGTAATGGATTGGCGTTTTGAGTTTTCATTTCTTCAATCATTGACCTTAACTCAACAATTTCTTGATTAAGGGATTCAACAACGGTCTGACTTGATTGATCTAATTTTGTCTCAATCTCTTTTCTCGCCACCTCCTCACGCTGACGAATTTCTGCTTCAAGCTCTTGTTGACGCTTGCTAAGCTCCTCAATTCGCCTTACACCGCTAGACATCCAAATATCCCTATCATCAACCCTTACTTTTGATGTTGCTTCAAAATCACGTCGAACCGCATCCCTGGACAGGTTATCGCTAACATCTGCTGCACCTCCGCCTTCATTTGGAGACGGGCTTTTGTTTAGGTAGAATGCGACAAAAAGCAAGGTCGCAACAACTCCAATCAAGATGGTCATTTGCTTTTTCTTGACCAAAGAGTTTGGGTCAACCACAAAATCTGTATCCTTATCCTTCTTCTGAGGGATCAGCTTATCTAGTACGCCCATTACAAGTTCTCCTTGTTTTGAACAATGACAAAGACCTTGGTTTCCTCGCCAGGCTTAAGGACGGCGTGTTGGATTGATGCCGCAATCGCATCTTTTACTTGAAACTCCGCTTCATTAAGAACCATTTCAGACACTGATACATTCTTCAAAACAAAAACATAACCAATCATATCTCGGTGCTCATACTCATGCGTCATGAGCAGCTGAGACTCTTCCCACCACGGAACAACTGCTTCAGAAACTCTAACGGTCATGTCGTTAGGGCGTTTATCAAGCATCATGGCTTTTAATAGGTTTTTTATCTGGGTGTTACGGTTTAGCCCTTGTCCAAAAACAGGGGAGTCGTTGCCATGAATTTCTTGAACCGGAGAGCTGTCAACGATTTCAAAAACAGCCCCTTTAAGAGCAGGGTCTGGTGTAATAAAGATTGGAAATGTTCTGCCTCTTATGTCGGTAACATAGATTGTAAAAGGGTACATGGTTGCCGGTTTAATAAAGGCTTTTCCAAAGCCCCGATCCTTTTCCACGTTATCAATAAAGTTCTCACCATCTATCCTGGCAATCACAGAATCCTTGATACCAATTAACGTAAACTCATCCTTTGAAACCTTAATTTCTGAAAGCTCACCAGGGCGCGCTTCTATTAAAGTCATGGCAAAGGAGGGGAGCGCTAGACCAGCCATAACCACTGAAATCATTAATTTTTTTAGCATATAAAACCTACCTTTTAACTTCACGAATTGATTTGACTGATATGTGCCCACCGGTATAACCAAAATGCACAGCGATGGTAGCTGGAACAGGGTCTTTAACTTCTTTACCGATGGTCATAGTGATATACCCACGAACGTGAACAATCATCTTGGAATCGTCTATCACGACACCCGTTTCATGAAATACACTTGAAATATCATTCCGTCTCACATGCTCAGCCTTTTCTTCAAGTTGCAGCCTAAGAGCTGAATATGAAGAAGGGTCAACACGCTTAAGCAGACTGTTATGTTTGTAATCGATATTCTTGGGCGTATAGTTTTCTGATAGCTGAACCACATAGCTACCCATCTCCTCAAGATATGAGGCAGAAACCTTGTTGTGAGAAACCCAAAAAGACTGCTTTAATTCGGGCGGGACAAATGTTGTGACGTGATTACCCGACACCTTCCATATCGTCAAAAGAGACAAAACTAGGCAGAAGCCCAGAAACACGGAAAGCTTTCTGGCTCTTGATAGATCAACCCTTAGCCGATCTGTTTCATTTGTTATGGATGAAGAAGACCCCATCTAGTTGTTACTCCTTTTTAATTCGCTTAACTAGGAATGAAAATTCCTAACATGGGAAGGGGGGAGTGACTTTAACTTCACACCACCCATTCCGGTCGGTAGATACCAGTAGAAAAGGTGCTTTAAGAACTTTGGGTGTGCGGTAGATTTAAATTTCCTAAATAAATAAGAAAGACTTACAGCAAGCAGGATTGCTATAACAAACTCCTTTAAGATGAAACCAACAAACCAAATCGGAACAAAAAAAACAACAACTACATCGAGCTCCCAGAATAGAACCTTTATGGGTTTATCAAGATTTCTAGGGATGTGCCCATTCTCTAAGTCAGCCATACCAAAAACCTATTTTGAAAAATAAAAACCGGGGCATTGTACGAAGTTACGCGACCCCGGGGATAGCGCTAAATTGTTGCTGTAAAGATGGTCTCTATGACTGGTGCCGACAACGCGGCTACTGCTGCAATACCAACACCCAAGCCAGCCATTTTTATATTTCCCGCAACTGCGGCAATCATGCCCCAGATACCCCCAGCTGTGGCAATCGCAATACCAAGATCGCCGGTCAACCATGCTGTTGCCGTGTTTTTTGCATGCACAAACTCTGTGCCGCCAGTACCACTAGCCGCCATCACTAAAGCTGGGGACATAAGACCAATCGACAAAACGACCTTTAAAGTTTTTTTCAAATCCATATCTACATTCCTTTTTGTTGCTTTTTATAACGATTGACAGCCGAACCAGTTAATGCGGCAGCCATGCCTAAACAAATACCAGGTAGCACCCCGGTATATTGGTTTTCAGACGGAAAGACACCTATTACAACTAACAAGGCAACTCCTACCCCGCCAAAAATAAGCGCCTGTTTAATTCGACGCTTAAACTCCAAGCCTTCGATCGACTTATCGGAGTCCAATTTGCTAAAAACTGACATTTCCATTTTTCCTTTTTTATTTAACAATAATCGTGGCGATTTTTTCTTTAAAGAAACCTCCTTTTGCCTCATGGTTTTTAATAAAAACATTCAATCCATCAAAGTTTTCATGAATAAAGTCTTTGACTGAAAATGCGCGTGACTTTGATAAATCTTCATTTATCTCGTAAGCCCCATCAGGACTGGCATACCCTTGAACTTCAAACTCAAAAAAACCCCTGCCTTTTGCACACGAGATCATTTGAAGCAAAGAGCCCTTCTGTTCATCGGGAATGACGCTAGACCCAAGATCGAAGTAAACTTTATAGGCATCACCACTGATAAATGCTTGTTGAGGCTTGTCCTTGTCAGGGGTTGATTCCTGACTATTTTTTACAGCGTGCTCGCTGAGGCCAAACCTCTTTGGGGTAGGCTCTTTAAAAACCCTAGAAGGGGCGACAATATAACTGCCAGTATCCGTCGGGCCTGTGACCACCTCATCGGTATAAGTATCATCAAAGATGGATAGGCTTACTTCGACAGGACTGGCATAATAAACAGACACCCAAACAAATGAAGCTAAAAGGACAGGGATTACCACGGGCTAGACTCCTTAAAATTTTTATAATCCAGATACTCGTTTAGTAGCTCACCGGTCTCTATGCTGGATCGCCAATCAACGCCGGAATCCTTACCAATTTTGATTACAAGGATTATTTCATCTTTTGAGAGCTCACCATCACGCTTAAGACTCTCTGAAAACGCGTCTTGATATTGATAAAGTTCAGCTGCCTCTTTAGTGAAGAAGGTTGATGCAACATATTTGACACACACGTTGTTATGAGAGTAATCAATGATCTTTGGATAGAGTCTTGCCTCATGCTCAACATCGGAATGGATAAGCCCCATGTATCTATAAGAAAGATCGCGAACATCCCTAATAGGCTTGCAAGTTCTTTCTGATCTCTCAACCTGGTCAGTCGTACTAAGAACATAACCAGCTGACCCAACAACACCTAAGAAGCCGACCATGGCCAAAGTTGTACCAAGCGCACCCCAAGCCATTACGCCCTCTCCTTGTTTTTGCTGTCAGGGCGTGCGCTTATTGCCTCATCTAAGGCGGAACCCCCCTCCTGCGCCAAGGACGCAATTTCTTGAGCCAAATCACTGTCGTGCTCGGAAATGACCTTCATCAGCCTCTCTGAAAGGTGAATCCTAGTCAGAATATTGGTCATAACTGGCGCACGTTTCCGAAGAAACCTTTTGAAGTTTGCATCAGGGGCATGGTTGGAGGGGGCTCGTCCTAAACCTTCCTTTTTCGCTTTTTCAATCGATTTCTCAATCCGCTCCACGCTTTCAGCTCCATACCTTTTGATCATCTCAACCGCAAAGTTAACTGAAATATCTTCATTAATTACCCAGTTGTGAATTGCTGGCGGGGAGGGCAGAAGGTAGCTCAAGAAGTCGGACACCTTGTTTTTATGGGCACCGGTCCTCTTGACGATTTCCTGCTGAGTTAGCCCGAGACTGTGAAGCCTTTTTACAACAAGCGCTTCCTCGTAAAGCGATAGCGGTAAACCGCTGTTTGAACGGATTAAATTAACGTTTAGATCAACAACGTTAAGAGACTTGTTAATTACGACCGGCAGAGCCTCCAACGGAATGCCTTTCGCTCTTACTGCTTTGGATGCTTTGAGTCGGGTATGACCATCATAAATGTAAACTCGGTCTTCACCGTTTACGTTTTTTACAGTACCCGATAAGGGCTTGTCCTGATGAAACCCTTCTGACTCAATCGACTCAATAAGGCTTTGTAAGAACTCGCTGTTTTTTGTGTTATCACAGCGCACATTGAAATTATCAATGACGCAAATTTCATCAATGGGAACACTCCAAATAATTGGATTGGATTTAGCCCCGGCTTTTTGCATTGCTTTCTTGGTATCGCCTGGCATTAAATCTATACCAGGGATGTTTTTTTGGATTTTGCTCATAAGTTTTGGCACCTTTTTTTCTTAATACAGCAAAGAAACAAGGGAGGATCTAAAATTGGGCTTCCCTGTCAGGGAAGGGGTGACTTTTTAGTGAGCGAGGCGCTTGCTTATGAATGGACTTGATTTCTTTAATTAGTGCAGGCAGTTTTTTTCACACCGATCACAGCTTGGGTTTTCGCCATGTTTGTTTTCAGCACCGTGCGCAATGGGCTTTTGAATCACTCATGACAAAACTGTTTTTTTTGTGAATTACGATCTTTCACCAATCCCTTGATTAGAGAAAACAGGCACTCTGGCTCATGCAACTCAAACCCTTGGTAAAGGTGGGTTGATAAAGGTGACACGTCTTTTTTTTGAGCTCGCTCAATAATTAAAGGAGCGCCATTTGACAGGTGTTTATTAATTAGTGAAGGGGTTAGTTGGTCAATATTTAGCTTTACGAAATCCCATGGTGATGACAGGTAGGGCAACCTTGATTCGTCGAAATCATCTTGAGCCAAGAAAACACCCTTATCTTTAAGCCTTTCAACAATCAGGACAAGGTGTTCGGGCCTGATAGATGACCTTTCGTTAACCTCCACAACTAGCTTTATAGGAGCAAGCTTTATTCCTAGCGAAACTATCGACGCAAAAGGGAGAGAGTCATCGCTACCACTAACCAGCTCTTTGAGTAAAACATCAGATAAGTTTACGAATACATACCTTACCGGTGAAAACCCTTTTAATTGATTAGCCACCATAGCTATTTGGCTTATGACCTGCATATCAAGGGCGTAGTAGTGCTGCAGCTGAAACTCAGGTAGGTTGAAAATGTCGGATGGTGAGACTATTGGTGATAAGTGCCCATGACCTTTATCGCCCCTTGCTAGTATTTCAATTCCAACAGGATTTAGCTTGGAGTCAAAAATTAACTGCCCGTAGAATGTGATTAGCACTTTTAATCCTTGTTTAAATTACTTTTAGAAAAAAGGTTTCTTTGCTTATTAAAATTAAAAAACCCAGAGCTAAGCCTGGGTTTAAGATAGTTTTTAAGACTCGTCAGTGAAATCCTCGCCAGCTTTTATGATGCGATTTGCTGTATTAAAAATTCGCTTAGCGTGGAACACAGGTACTTTTTCTTGCCAGCCAGGAAAGGAACTTGCCCATCCCTGAATATAGGCTCTTGAAGAGGAAAGTGCATCATCATCCGCTAACCCAAGGGTTGCGCAAACAATGAACGCGACCGATTCCGCCTCAACTTCCAAAACGGCAGGCGGCTGATTTCGCCACTCTGTCTCTATGTGCATGATTTGGTGGGCCATTTCATGCACTAGGGTTTTGAATGGGTGTGGGTTCATAGGATTGATGGCAATGGTGTTGTCACCAATGGTTGCATATCCCATTTTGTTAGCGTTGACGTCATGGAATTTTTTTAACTCAACTCCAAGAACATCTAGCGCTCTTTCCGCATCCCATTCAGGATGAAAGCCCGATAAGTTCGCTTCGCCGTTATTCCAGCCATCAGTTTGCGATAAGGCAAACCAGTGTGGTTTCATAACGAAAATGATCTTACCGGTCTCATCGTCTTCAGCTTCTTTGGTCTTGTCCTTAATGGTGACAGGCATCCATAAAGCGATGCCTTTATGTCCTTTTAGAACATTGATGCCTTGCTTTCGCCAGGCTCCATAAGACCCAAGAGGTGAGACCTCAATGCCGCGCTCAATCATCTGCTGAACTGCTAAGGCGCGATTCAGCACAGAAAATTTATGCATCGCTGAATAAGCAGTAGATAATTTTCCTGGCTCCGAAAGAGCTTGGTTTAAAAGTTGGCCGTAATGAGGTTTTGCTGGTTGATTTACAGTTTTCATATAGTTTGCTCCTTGGTGAAAAAACTCACCAAGAAGGAAATTCGCCCAAGAGGGCGGTTATTCCCTCTTGGCTATTGATACTCATCAAGGAAAGGATGAGGGCTTCTTTTCAGGAGGGTTGCTTTAGTACGGATCTGACATAGCCGTTTTTTATCCCTCTCACAGGGGAGCCGGTGTTATAGATTGATAGCGCCTGAATCAGAGAACCAGTCCTGGAATAAGCCTCATCTATAAGGGCGGCAGACATTTGAAGGTTTATGCATGGATCAAGCGCGTCCTCAGGGGTGTACCCCATAC
The DNA here is from genome assembly GCA_014859465.1 of Methyloprofundus sp. Classification (GTDB taxonomy): domain Bacteria; phylum Pseudomonadota; class Gammaproteobacteria; order Methylococcales; family Methylomonadaceae; genus Methyloprofundus. The sequence goes on along the minus strand of JACUUF010000002.1, from coordinate 33,529 downwards.
TGGCAAAGAATCTTCCGCTCTGAAAATGCTGACTATTAATTTGAGCTAAACCAATATCAAAAGTGTAATCGGATAGCTTGAGCATTTGAATTAAGCTCAAGGCTTCTTGCCTGTTTGCTGGTTGGCGCAACAAGTAAGCGCCGTTGATTTGTATTGCAAGGGGTCGTTTAGATGATTCCTTTCGTACAATGTTTAGCAGAATTGCATGATAGCCTGAAGGTGTGCAAGATTGGATCAGCGACTGAAGCTCACTAATAGGCATGGGCTGCGAAGCATGAGCATATTTCCCCGCCAGGGAAGACATTAAAATTGCAATGGTTATTGCGGCGAAAAAGTTTTTAAACAGAATGATTTGCATTGTTAAATCCTCAGTTCTCCTGAAAAGGGAGGCTTAAGATTTTGCAATGATGGAATTCTCTGGCACGGCGTTAGTGGATGAAGGGGGAGGTGGAATACTAGATGGCCCTAGATAACTAATAGAATATATATTAGATGGAATTTCCCCTGAAAACTTTTTTTGATTTTTAATTGTTTTAAAAACATTGACTTGTAAAAAAAAGGGTAGTGTTACTCCACCCCTTTAAAGGGTAGTGTTACTCCACGGGTAGGGTAGTGTTACTCCACGGGTAGGGTAGTGTTACTCCACGGGTAGGGTAGTGTTACTCCACCCTTTTAGAGGTTAAGATGGGTAGTGTTACTCCACCCCGGTTGACAATTTAATGAACTTGCGATAACAGCTCCAAGCCGCCACTCTGCATAAAATCTTTGACATCGACTGTCTTGCCATTATCCTTACGCACAACTGTAAAGGTTACCCCGTTACGAGATCTTTTTTCATTGATACACCAGCCAATTGAACGGAGCTCATCGACGGCTTTTCTGATAGTTTTTCTGCGATATTTGACACCATTTTGGCTTATATCGGTTGTGTCATGCCAAACGTATTCAAACAGCTTTTCCATGCTGACAGATCGCTCTTTGCCGATATCAATCCAGCCGCAAAGTCGCTGATGAATGAGTACAGCTGCATCTGTTTTTAGCGCCCGAACTTCTGCAAGATTAATTTTGATGTAGCGCTTATCGCCGACAACTGAGCGAGCAATTATTGGATTTATTGCCAACTTTACTCGACCCTCAGAATAATCCTTGGTCACCTCAGAGTAAGAGTAGGATAATATTCGAGAAATGCGAGTGCAGAGACGCCCATTTTCCTCGGTTACGAGCTTCACGCTTACATTGTGCAGGCGCTCCAACGAAGCAAGAATTAGCCGATTACTCTCACCTCCGCCAGACAGCCCAATTAACTTACACAAATCAGCAAGACTACTAGATAGAAGCCGTCCGTTTTCATTGATGGCTTCCTCTTCAGTGACAAGCTTCATTCGCAACTGGTTTGTTTCTTTATCAACCGGCGACGGTTCCAGTACGACTCCATTTGGCCCGGACAGTGCAACAACACCTTGTAACACGCGCATGTCATCAACGCCAAGCGGATCAAAGCACTTGAACTCAACATACTGCTTACCATCGGGTGATATCTCATACTTGGCATACTGCTTGAGTTTTTTACGATCGCCGCGTTTGTAGGATTTAAACAGGCCTGGCGTTAAACAGTGGTGTGGTTCATGACGTGCATAAGTTACAACGTCGGTAATCATGTTGACGCGCATCATTTTTGACGACATTAGCACTCTCCTAGGTATGGAACGATAATTAAAGGAAAGGGCGGAGATTGGTTTTCTGACAGGATTTAAGAAAGCCCACCGGAGTGGGCTTGAGGGTTAAGAGAAAATCAAGAATTTGTTTTCGTCAAAAAAAGGAGAGCGCTTAAGCTCACCAATCGCCATTTTTAGGCTGTATTTTCTTTGAGTCATTAGCTCTTTAATTGAATCCCTAACCCAGTTAGGCGCATCTTCGCGAACTCCAACAACCTTTCGGTCGTCAAAGTTAGACGGCATGGCCAAGTTTTTACCGTTTACTTCAATATTTTTAATTTCCATTTTAGGCTCCTTAGCATCCTCGGTTGAGGATGCGATAAATAAACATCCTCAAACACCGGTTAGCCAAAAAGCATGGTGTTGCTCAAGCATTAAAGCGGTCTGCAAAATTTGAAGTCGAAAATATTCCCGAAATATTCTGCGCGCCTTTAGCAATCACCATTAACGGTTTTTTGCTAAAAAGGAGATCCAAAATGACGCAAAAAGTAATTTCTTACCTCAACCAAAAGGGCGGGGTTGGCAAGAGCACAATCCTTTTCCATCACGCACACTACGCAAACGAGATGGGGAAAAAGGTGCTTGTTTGTGATTTTGACACGCAAGGAAACGCCAGCACTGCGCTACTAGGCGATGACTACCAAGAAGAGCAGTTTGGAACGGTTGGTGCCGGGTGGCTGCTTGGCAAGCAAAATGTTGATGAAGTAAAAATCGCCACAAGCAAAAATGGCATTAGCGTTATCCATGCCGACGAATCACTGCTTGATGTCGAAGATATGGATATAGATGACGTGGTTTCCCTGACAGGGAAGAATTTTGAGCTGCTTACTGATTTTGACTTGGTGCTTATAGACTGCCCTCCAACAGTAGGTAAACGTGTGATTGGTGCGCTATATGCGAGCACAAACGTGGTTTCACCAATTGAGCCGCGCAAGTTCGCAATTGATGGGCTTGCTTCGCTAATTCATACGATTATGGCGGTAAGGGATGATCGGCCTGAATTGAATTTTGAGGGCGTGGTGATTAACCGTGTTAATTCACGCAGCCCTCAACAGAAGCGAAATGTAGCTTTGATACGGGAGTCTCTGGGCAAGCAAGTTTTTCTGTCTGAACTTGTTGAGCGCGAACCGATTTCAGATGCTGTAGAGGAAGGGGTTCCTGTCTGGAGTCTCAGAAAGTCAGGCTCTGTAACTGCAGCCGCTCGCGAGATGAAAGCGGTATTAAAAGAGATTGAGTGGAGGTTGTCTTAGATGAAAACTGAAAGCAGACTATCCGGCAAGCTTAAAGCCACTTCGCAACTATTAAATAGAGCCAAGCAGACAGGAAAACGCGTACTTGAGCTGCCCCTTGAAGATGTGCGCACTGATCCAGGGCAAGTAAGAAAAAGCTTTGATGAAGCGGCGCTTAATGGGCTTGCTGTATCACTGAAAAATCAGGGGCAAATTGAACCTATTGTCGTTTCCCCGTCAGGGAATGATGGCAAGTACCTCATTCAAAAAGGTGAGCGCAGATACCGGGCGGCAAAAATTGCTGGGCTGGAGACTATTCAGGCGATTGTGAATGATGAACCAAACTTAAGTGACATCACGTTATCGATGCAGCAGCTCGTAGAAAACATTCAGCGCGAAGACTTGCTGCCTCATGAGATAGCTTGCGCTTTAGGTAAAATGCGTGATTCAGGCTTGAGCAATAAGGACATAGCGGACTCAATTGGAAAAAGCCAGGCCTGGGTGAGTCAACACATCACTATACTGAATGCAGTCGGTATTGTTAAAACGCTTATTGACGCAGGCAAAGCGGCTGATGCAACGACAATTAACGAGTTGATAAAGCTCTACGATGAGCGGCGCGAAGTCTGTGAAAAGTATTGCCAGGGATTACTTGACGGGGAAGGAATGATTGCCGTGCGATCAGAGGTGCGAAAACTCCGACAGGGGAGGGAGGTAGCAACCCCTCAGTCAAAAAATGCGAGTGCCACTTATAAAACCGTTAAGGTGCAGGTTCCAACCGAGGTTATGGCAACTCTCGAAAACCTTGTAGAAAAAATAAACAACAACCCTAACTCATCATACGGCAAGATTGATGTTGGTGGTCTCTTGAGGATATTAACGGAGAGTTTATCAGTCAGAAGTGCGGAAAACACCGAGGCGAATGTAACAGGAATTGATCTTAAATTAATCTAATCGGATACAGGTGCCAGTAGCAACATTGCCAGCTTTATGCTGGCTTTTTTATTCGTAAATAAAAAAGCCAGGGGCATGCCCTGGCTTATAAATTCTTTCCTCGCAACTCAGTATTTGAGAGCGGGTATCCTTGCACCTAGGGGGTACAAGGCGGTTGCTCACCACATAAAGGGGGCGCTTAAAATTTAGCCCGTTTTTGACATAGCATCTGTTGAGATAGCATCTTTGGCACGAACCTCAACGATATCGTATGGCTTGCCGTCAACTACTCGGCGGATACCGACAAGCATATAGGGGATAATGATGTGGCAACCTTCACTAAAAGCATCTTTTCCAACGCGCTCAACAATGGGTTTTGAGACCCGAACAAAAATTGTTGAAGTAAAGTGTGCTGGAATCACTGAGCCCTTGATTGGAGTGTCACGTCGGGTCTGATCTGTATTAACGTATAGCTCAAATGAACCGCTTTTTTTCAATTCAGACTTTTCAATGATACCGCTAAACGTTCCATTGTTTAGACCGCGAACCTTTTTGTTAGGCTTAGCTTCACTCCTCTTGGTTTTCTGGGTAGGTTTTTCGGCGGTTGATTTCTCAACCTCGGCTTCCTCGGTTGGTACAGCGTTTTTTGCATCAGTCATGTTGTTACTCCTTCCTTACTGGGGAAATTAAATTAGCCCTCCAATAGAGCTCACCAAAAGAAAGGAGTGAAGTGTGATTGGAAGGAGGGATCAATACACAGTTTTATAGCAGAGTGCAGGAAAACCTGTTTGGGCGCAACGACAATCTTCGCCACATAGCTCATTTACCTCAAGCTTTACCAGGACGCCTGTATCCGCTGCGATCTCCTGTATTTGGTCCGTATCAATTATGCCCGAAGGAAGTTCAAGCATCTTTGTGGTAAACACGGAAAGCGCGCTGAATGTGTGTCTCATTGTTGTTAATTCGGCGCATAGGTCTTTTGCTTTTTTCCCCAAAGACATATCAGATTTAGCTCCAAGCGCGTCTTTAGCGCAATCGAACTCTGAAGAAAGGTGTTCAATTTCTACCTGCAGGTTTTGATTTTTTAACTGCAGGGTTTCACAAATCAAAATGAGATCCTTAACAACCTCGGCATGATCGGCAGATGGATTTTCAGCAATTTCTTCTTTAATGACTTGTAGTTTTTTTAACATTAATTAGTCCTCTATGGGCAGTTACGAGCTTTTCTGAAACTAGCATTAATCGCTTCCGATTCAGTTTTAAACTCAACGATATTGCGCTCAGATATCGCGCTATAGCTAGGGCATGAAGGCAGATGGTATATTTTGCTACTTCGATTCCCTCTAACCGGTAAGTCGAGTGCATCATTTGCCGATTTTACAGGTGACGCAGGATGGCTTGCCGGTATCTCAGAAACCAGGCCTGACAGTGAGGGCTTGAAACCTATGTGCCAGGTTTGCTCACCGGTGACGAATGGGTTATTGTGCCCCATTCTCGTTGCTATCCGACGATCACGCTCAAGCTCCCATTGAGTAACAGGAAACTGTTTATCCCAGGCCATAAATAGCTGCTGTTGCTGTCTTGATAGATTAAGCCCATAGCGGTCGGCAAAATAAAAGTAAACCCTTGCAGCCATACCCTTGGCTTCATCGCGTGGTTCGACTACCCGTTGACGGAAATCAACTTTAAAATCACACTGACCATGTTGGTACGGTGTGCCTGGTAAAACACCAAAGCGGAAGTTGGAACGGTCGGCATTCACTTCTCCCACGGAAATCGTCAAATTGTGCATGTCCGCTTCCATCGCATTAAATACCGGATCAGTGCGCTGACAATTCTGGCGACCGCCATTTTGCCAGCATTGGCGTTGCTGACCAACTGAGCTAATGGGAACAATGTGCTCCCATTCGGTTCGAGCGGCACGAACCTCTTGAGCACGGGTCTCATAACCGCATGAAGCATGATCTACACGCCCACCGGAGCGCCCAACCCAATCCCAGTTGCAACCACAATAAAACTCGCCACCTACCTGGCTGCGATCAAAATAGACATGCTGCTTAGCTTCAATCTTTGCCCGGTCAAAGTTAGCCGGGGCAGCAAAAATCCCAACTGAAAAGAGGGCGGTAAAGAAAAATGAAAAAAACAGCCTCATGCAATGCTCCATCTAAAATTGAAATTTAATCCCAAAGGGCGTCAAAGTATCGCAAATTAGATACGTCAAGCTGCTTTTTAGCGCGAGTAATAGCCACGTAAAGCAGATTAAACTCTTCCAGGTTAATAGCGTAGTCCTTTTTGCCATCTAGCCTTGCGGAGTGGAGGTCTTCAATCTTTTTGAAATCCCCACCAAGCTTAACAGTATCCCGTTCACGTCCCTTGCTCTTGTGCGCCGTGGTTAAGATAATATCTGACTCCTCTTCCTTGTTTGCTTTTACTTTATTAAGGGCTTGGTTGAGAATGTCATAACCATTCTCAGAAATCAGTTTTTCAATAACAGCAAGGTCTTTCCCGTGATCAGTTTCAATGAACTCAAGAAAATCCACATACGAACCAAAATCCATAAGCTCCGGGTGAGAGCTGCGCCCGGTATCGTCCAACTCCCTAATACCATCTATCAGTTGAATAAGCATAGCAATATCACCAACAATGCAAACTTTTTTACCGGCATCCAGCTGCGTTAAGGCTTCACCAATAAGCCCTGCATTTGTTCTGAAAACCATGCAGTCTGGATACTCCAGGCGGGTAACACTGTCTTCAATTGCGTCAAACCCCTGTACCGGCGTATCACACCCTAGCTCTTTTTGAAGTATCTGACTTGCCAGTGCCGCGATATTTTTGCCAAAACGGAATGACTGGCTTAGGTAGCAAGTGTGTGGAGTGGTGATGCAGTCCATTGCATTGGTGGCACCTCGCCAAGAATAAATTTGCTGATACTTGTCCCCAACATAGATTTGCTGCGCTCTTGCGCTTGATACAATCGATAAAAGTACACCGTTGCTATCTTGTGACTCATCCAAAAGAATAACGTCGTATTGAGCTAATGATGGGCGCGACAATGCATAAAGCTTAAGGTATGCGTCATGGGTCAAGTATGTAGGATCATTTGGATCGATCATTTTTGACCAGAGCAATTGTGCGTCCTTATAAATATTGCGATAAACAGACGGTGAAACGATTGTTTTTTTCTTAGCGGCTAATTCTTCTATTTTGGCAATAGGCACGAACTGTTTTTTGAATTCTTCGTAACCAGAGTTCATATAGTTGGTTGCGGCAGCCAAAACAAAGCTCCCGTACTGGCTAAATGTCAGCGGTGCGCAATGATGCCCATCTCGGAGCTCTACAATCTTGGCAACAAGTGAACCGTTTAAGCGGCCTTGCAGCTTTTCTTTAAATCGTGGGTTGCGACCAACAATTGCACCATAAGCAAGTGAGTGAGATGTTTTGCATGTCACATTAAAAGGAAAGCGCTTGGCAGATTCGTCGGCAATGGATTTATTGAAAGCCAAGTACAGTATCTTTTTGTTAAACAGTGTTTCGGCTATCAGTTCAAGCGTTGAGGTTTTACCCGCACCTGCAAATGCATTTATTTTTAGGTTCTGGCCAGTGCAAGCGAGGTTTTTCGCGTTGTCTTGTTCAGCGGTTGGTTTTAGCTTGGGCATGCAATCCCCCTTTATCTCTATAGTTAGAAAAAAAGGGGGGGGTGCTGATTTTGGCTTTTACATGAACTCAAGCGAGACCTGTGCATCAATTTTGAAGTCAGGATTTCGAGAGGCAACCACTTTATCTGAAATTGGCTTCATAGCATTGCTTACAACATCATGCAAAACGGCTTCACTAACGAGGGCACCAATCCAGTAGGAGCCAAAGCCTTCTCGCGCAATCACATGATCGGCGAATTTTATTGCGCTTTGTAGCGCATGGATAATGGTGATTTCAAGATTGTCCTTTACTTCTTTACTGCATGCAGCTTGAATTTGGTTAAGCTCTTTAAGCTCTAACTTTATAACCGCGATTCGGTCTTGTGAGCGATTATCAAGCTCCATTAGGGTGTCGTCAATCGCTACCAAGTTAAATACATTGGTGACAGGCAGGGTTGTGTCAAACGGGGTGACTTTGCAGGTTTGGTAGAACGCGTCAATTTCTCTTGTGATGTTTTGAATCGACATAATGACGCAATCCTCACCATAGATCGACGAATCCAGTACAGGGGCTAAAGATGCTCTGTAATACTGGTTTACCAGTTCGCCAGCACTTTGTATCTTGTATTCAACTTCACTTATAACGTTTTTGTTAATCGCTAGCTTGATTGTTTTAATGATTTTCTCAACTGTTTTTCTATCGAAAAAATCACTCAGCGATCGACCGTTAAGGTCTTCTACACCTTGGTGCCCGGACAGGTCAGCTCCGCCAAAGTAGTCAAGATATTCTCCGCCTTGATTAACGACAATAAATAGTTCAGGTAGATAGTTTGTGATTTTGTCTTGCATTCGCGCCTCCTTTTTATCAAAAAAAGCGTTCTCATCATTTTAAAAACCAAAATTTACCAACCTCCTTTTTAAGTAACTAGGAACGATTTACCGGGAGGCTTTAGTGGGAGAGTTAGCGTTAATTAAAAACGAAGATCAGGGCAAATTTCTTCCGATGTATGAGGAAGTCCCTGAGCACGACCACACTATTGACCCTTCACTGCAAGAAGGGATGAGAAAAAAGGTACCGTACTACATCGAGTCGCTGTCAAAAAACTCGCAAGAAGCGTTTAAGTACGACATGGCGGTGTACATGACTTGGTGCAAGAAGAATCGGCATTGTGCTTTACCGGCACACCCATTAGTCATGCGGAAATTCATTATTCAGCAGCATGCGGATAAAAAAGCACCCACAACTATTCAGCGTCGGTTAAGCACTATCAATAAGTTGCACAAAATATTAGGACTCACCAGGCCTGGTGAAGAGCCGGAGGTTGTTTCGGCACTGAAAAATATTCAGGAATACAGTGAGCACGAGGTAAGACAAGCGCAACCGTTTCGGGAGTCTAATTTAACGATTCTGGGTTCAGTTGTTGATAAAAACAGCATCCGTGACGTTCGGGATTTGGCAATAACCGCACTGGCATATTCGACCTTGTTGCGCCGAAGCGAGGTTGCTAAACTTGAGGTGGGGCATATTGAGTTTGATTCGGAAGGGGATGCGGTTGTTGAAGTGAAAAAAATCAAGTCCAAGAAGGGTAATAAAGATATTCACTATGCCTACCTAACACCGTTCGCGACCTTTTGGGTTAAGCGCTGGTTGAAGATGAGCGGGGTTGCTGAAGGCTTGCTTTTCAGAAGTATGACGAAACACGGCACGCTTCGCCGTCGCGGACTAACCGGTCAAATGGTAGCCATGAGTATTAACCGCATGGGGCTGCTGATTGATGAAGATTTTCACTTCACTGGACACTCAACAAGGGTGGGGGCGGCTCAAGACATGGTGGCATCCGGTGTTGAGACAACCAAAGCCATGAATGCTGGTCGATGGAAAGACCACAAGACGTTTATGCGTTATGTGGCCCGGTTATCGGCGAAAGAGAACGGTATGGCGGAGCTGCACCGGAAAAAGTCGGGGCAGGGAGCTGGTTAGTTCGATTTGCCAAACACAATCCGTTCAAGGACAGTGATGCGCAAGGACATTTGGGGGTAAAAAGGAAGTTTGGCCACCGCCCACTCAAGAGCGGCGATGCGCTCGGATTGCTTGTCGATTATGGATTGCAGTCGGGCGCTTTCGTCGTCATCTTGCGGTATAAAACTCACTCCATCACACTGCAAATCTAGTGCATAGCAGATCATTTCAGGCCACTCTTTAGCCCAGGCTTCGATTGCTCCGCTTTTTATCTCGCTACCATTAAAGAAGTTATAGACTGTTTTTTCTGACACACCTGCAACTCCAGCCAATTCTTTTACTTTAACCATGTTTTTTTCGCACCAAACTTTTATTTTTGTATTCACGCCGGGACGCCTTTTTTAATACTTCGCATAGTAAAGTCATGCAGTTCCATGATTTCCTCAATGACCCTATCAAGATCAGAATTGACCTGCTTTGCGTAATATCGCAAAACCTTAAATCCATGCGCAACAAATTGGTTTTGACGCTCCAGGCCTTTTTGAAATCCGCGCTTTGATAGGGCGTGGTGGCGATACCCGTCGAACTCAATGACGATATTGCTGGATGGAATGAAGATGTCAGCTCGGAATTTTCGCCCCGGGACAAGCCCTTTGACTTCCCATTTTGCCCCTGGCACCTTGGCCTTTACCGCATTAAAGAGCATACGCTGCGGGTCAAGGATATTGACCGGTTTGCGCTCCTGTCGATCAAGAATTTTCTGCTGGACGTTTTGCGGGATTTTGTTCCAAACCCCCATTTTCTTAGCTTGTGAGACTGAAATTCGCATACAAAAACCCTCCAATTGAGCGCAACAATACTAAAACTTCGAGTAACTAAAAATGAGCTTCGCCAAGCTCTCAAGGTATTGATTTACAAAATCAGGAAGAGCGGGGCGCTCCAATATCTTTTTGCTGTTCGGCATCCTTGTGAAAAACATGTACTGTTCAAAGTTTTCATCAATAAACGCAAACGCAAGAGCATGGAGCTCGGTCAAGGAGCGATACCTTTGTAGGTAGTTAGCTTGCGCAGAAGTTAAATCAAGGTCGCCGATATAGGTTTTCAATTGGACTGAACAATCCTCCACAAGGAGGCTGCATCCAGGGAGATCATTGAGTTTACGATGAACCCGATGCCCAACAACCGCTGTATCACCTCCAGCATACATTCCACCAACGCACAAACCCATACCCCCACCCTCAAATGGAACGGCCATGTTAATAAATGTGGGGCTGTCGTCTTTTTTCTTTATTAACAATGGGTACTTATTCTCGTAAAAATCCAAATTGGATAAAATGTAGCTAACCGCTAACCCAAAGACTTTTAATATAGGAAAACTACTCACAATAACATCGCTTATGCCATGCACTGTTTCGATAGATTTTCGCTCTGCAACGCGCTCGATAAAATGTGATTTAAACATGAAGGGAAGGTGGTAGGCAGTGGTTAATATAGCCTTCTTTTTTACACAAACCTTATACTCGGTTGCAGTATAAAGCAGTGAGTCATACTCAATACCAACGTTAAACCCTTTCTTTTTTAAAAAAGCCCCGGTACCAACCGGCGTGACACCCCTGGCTAAATCGCACGTATAAACCTCAGCTCTAGCTGTGCATATAAATGAGCAAACCATTGACTCCTTGGCTTGCTTAAAAAACAAGGTAGTAAGTTGTTTAATCTTTTCACCGGATAAACCGCCAAGCTTAAAAAAAATACTAGCAACATCAATCGCCGTATTTACAGGAGCGCCCTTTTTATTTTCCGTTGCCTGAGCTCCAATCCGATCGAAATTCAAATAAGCCATGGTCTTCATCTGGCGAGCCCCTAATTAATGTCCTGTTAGCCCTTAAAGGATGTTCACGTTATTGGTCGAGTACCGAAAAGCATTATTTTCCAACTCACCATAATGGATGTTATGATGAGTTGGAGAGAAAAGAGTGGTGTGTCGTAATGCTCAAGCCTCAGCAAGTCGATACTTCAGGCTGGCATTATCTTCGCTCCTGCAAACCAGCCCCATTTTAACCAAGGCATCTAGTGCCAAACGAACTCGCGAGTGATGCTTTGTTGTTTTTACTCTTTTGGCTACCTCGTCGATCGTCATGCCTGACTTTGCCGATGTTAAAGTTCTGGCAACCTCGGAATACAATGGAGTCATGCTGCAAGCTGGCCTTGTATCAGGAACAAAGTCATAGGCGCCACTATTCAGAACTGGTGTATATGATGCGAAATTCAAAATAAAACCTCATCTTAGTAAAGTGCAACTAAAAAAGGTTTTTCAGAAATTTAGAAAAAAACGGCTTACGAGAGAAGCTGCTAGAGACGAGAAAACAATGAAAGGTATCCCTTTGTAAGGGGTTGGTATAGAAGTCTTCTCAAATAGGCTATAATTTGCAATTCTGTTTTTCACTACCCTGCGCGCTTTAAAGCTTGCTCAAGATGGTACGTGAGCACCTGCTTTGGCTTATCTTTTATCAGGTCGTCCAGTGTTCGGTAAACAACTATATCAAAATGGTTATCACTAACATTTGACTCTGAGAACGCAAACGCATGTGATAAGTGGTTGAATGCAAATAGCAGGCCAAAGTCTTTTGAAATGGAAGGGTCTTCAATTAGGCAAAATGAATAATGCGAAGACTTATCGATTATGGATTGATGCTCCGACTTTAAGTAGGTTTTAATGCAGTCAGATATGACAACCCCTAGCTTTAACGCTGACGACTCAACCATGTTTGCAACATGATCGATATCAGACCCATCAACGCACACGATGCCTATATCAATCCTTTCAACATCCCATTGGCTCATTGGGTAACTGGCTTTTGGAACTAACGATTCCCTGTCGTGGATTGGGCTGTCAATTGATGATTGATGTTCTTGTGTCAAAGACATGGGTTATACCTATTTTTATTGTGATGATTAAAAAAAGGCTGTCAGGGATTTTTGGAAGGGATCGGCATGGATTGAATGCTGAAGGTGTTTTTTAGCAACAACCTGTCAAGTTCGTTGCTAATTTAGCATGCTAAAACTTGCTAACCACAGAGCGGTTATTTTTGGACAGCATCCTTCAAACCTTTACCTGCGCTGAATTTTACTTGGCGCTTAGCTGCGATCTTAATTTGCTCGCCGGTTGAAGGGTTTCGCCCCATTCGCTCCGGCACATCTTTTACGCTGAACTTGCCGAAGCCAATGATTGAAATTTCCTGCCCAGCGACAAGCAGAGACTCAATACCCTGAAAGACCGCATTTACTGCAGAGGTGGCATCTTTTTTAGACATGCCGGTTGTTTTACTCACTTGGTCAATTAAAGCTTCTTTTGACATAAATTAAATCCTTCTTTAATAGTTAATCTGAACATCACTAAGGCCTTTAAGCCACTCCTCTAAGACAAGGAGGAATGAGAATTCAAAGTCCCTTTTACTGTTTGTTAGCAGTACAAACTCCGCCACGTCCGGCAGGTGTTTTTGTACAAAATCCCATTTCTCTTTTTTTGTCCTGAAATCAATCCAAAGATGCTTCTCCTTTTTTTCTTTAACGAATGCATGAAATTTTTGATCAGAATTTAGCATGCTAAATCCAACTCATTGCTTATTAATGCATCGGACTTGAGCTGCTTAACGCGACCCTTATTGCAGACATGATAAAACTCGCTTACAAGCTTTTCAGTTGCTGGTGAGTGATAAGTAACTTCAGCAGTACGTCCCTTAAATCGCTTGGTAAGGTCTATAAAAGCCTTCGCACGATCAATATACTGGTACTCAAGCCCATGGGATTTGATCGTAACAAGATCTAGGACATTCATTAAGACATCCTGGCCGCCTGCACGATGTACTGCACAGATTGCCGACCATTCCAGCTGTTAACTGTTGGCGAAACAATGAACTCCATGATTTTTATTGTTGCTTTATCGGCGAGACCGTCATGATTAAACCACATAAGTGTTTCGCCCGAAGACAGCGTTAATTTAGCATGCTGAAACTCCTTGCCTAGCAGCTTAACACCTGTAACCAAGCCCTTTACAAGAAAGGCTGGGTAAGGATAGTCCTGCCCAAACGGTCCAATTGACTGCAAATTGGAAATTGATTCGACCGACTGCATTTCTTGAGTGAGCTCGCCGTCATGGAAAAAGGTTGGCTCTGGCCGTTCGTGATTAAGCATTTCGGATGCAATCGTGTTTAACGCTGAATGAAAAGCCTCGATATCATCAGCTGAATTCATAGATAGACCTGCAGCCATAGCATGCCCACCATACTTTGTTAGAAGCCCGGTGTGATCTTGAGCTTTTTCGATTGCTAAGCGCAAATCAAAGCCGGGAATTGAGCGCGCCGAGCCGGTTAACATGCCGTTGCTTTTCAGTGAGATTACGATTGCCGGTAAACCCGTTTCCTTAACTACGTGAGAAGCTGCCAATCCGACGACGCCATGAGTAAACTCAGGAACAAAGCAAACGCAAACAAAAACGCCAGAATCCATCTGTGATTTAGCTTGCGATAATGCCAGTTTTTGACACTTGGCCTGCTCGTCTTTCCGTTCATCATTGTTGATCTCCATATTGATAAAAGCAGCTTCACTGGCATCCTTCATGTCACTCGAAAGCCATGTTAAAGCAGTTTGTCCATCATCACCCATGCGGGATAGTGCATTTATGCGTGGCGCAATCTGAAACGCAATATCATCTTCTTTGAATTCAGACTTATTTTTACTCTCCGCTAGAACACGCCAGGCGTAGCGGTTCATTTGATTAAGTTGGAACAATCCTTCTTTAACCAGAGCTCTATTTAGTGTGTTTGACAGCGAAACCATATCGCCCACCGTGGCAACAGCCACAAGGTCAAGCAGTTGATACGGGTCAAAATGGGATGGTGTTTTTTGAGATAGTGCATAAACCAACATCCAAGCAACCGCAGCTCCGCAAATCGGATGATTAAAAACGTGAAATACATCTGTTCGACCTGGGTTAATAAATGCATCAGCAGTGGCCGGCGGTGTTAGCTTGCTAATGTGATGATGGTCTGTAACGATAAAGGGTATTTTTTTTCCGTTCTTGGCCATTTCGCTTTGATACCGCTCAATTTCCACGCCATCGGATGAGCCGAGGTCAGCTGTAACGATTACACCTGGCACATCTTTAAGCTCAAGAAGCTTGTCGCAGGCACCTGCAGAAAACCCATAACCATCTTCATATCGATCAGTAACCATGATCCCGACGTTTAGCCCGAGGCTGGTCAAACCTTCGCGAAGTACCGCACCCGAGCAGATGCCATCAGTATCGTAATCAACCACGCAAATCACGGTTGACTGCTGTTCTTTTGCACTCAAAAGAATTTCTACTGCAGACTGAATGCCGGGCAGATCATACGGATTAATATCGTGCAGTTTAAATTCAACAAGCGCTTCGGGTGGGCGTCGAGAAGCGATACTGGATAACAGTGGATCCGACAACTTTATGTCTGACAGTTTTTTGCGTTCTACAAATTTCACAAAACGACTCGCTTGTTTGATTGGTGTTGGAGATTAAAGCGGGATTTAAAATTTAGCATGCTAAAAATAGCACTAAACGGGTTCCTTTGGGTAACCTCCGTGGAAACTTCGATGGACTTGCAAATCTTCTGCTCAAGAAGGTCTTTTGCAATACTTTGCCTGATCACGACAGCATAGAAGTGAGTGGTTGATCCCACCTTGTTTGCTTCGGTGAAATTGGCAAACATTAACTTGGCAACACCTTCACTCTTAAAGCTTGCCTCAAAATTAATCCTGTACGTCTTTTTAAGATTTAGCATGCTAAATTATCTTTTTTAAGAGCTTGAGTTGATTTAGTGCAAGCGCCCTAAATTCACAATCATCAAATGCCGGACTTTCGCATGCTAAAATTAACTCAGACAAGACCTTATTGATGCGAACTCCGGCATCACGCCCATTAACAACAGATAGAGAGTTTTGGTTAAATTTGGGGTGAGTTGCGACCTTTTCATGAAGCAGCATATCGTTACCATTGGCTTGTAAAATTTTTACTCCGTATATGACTGCTCCCGACTTTTGCCTGTATGAGCAAACCTCGGACAGCGCAATTTCATATTCAATCTCACCGCATACAATGACAACCCCTTTAAGTCGCTGTTTCATTAGGAAGTGTATATAGCGGTCGGATGTTTTTATTGAGAACCCATTTAACGAAATATCCATACCCTCATACTCACAGCCATTGATTCGCACTGTAAAGCTTCTGCGAAAACGAGCAGAGGACCTTCGTTCGGATATACCTAAATTTTTAGCGAGCACTACTTACCTCCGTCTCCAATAGATACCCCTATCCAGGGGTTTATTGACACACCGTTTTGTTTGATTTGGACCAACATTTCTTTTTGTGGGGTAACCCATTTCATGCGATCAGCATCAATGTTTAACTTGCGCCGAGAGGACTCCCAGTACATTTCATCTAGTCCGAGAATGACTTTTGTGGCCACCGACCCCAAGAAACTTTCTGAAAAGTGGGTTGGGGCTTGTGAGGCGCAGATAAGGCAAATTCCAAACTTACGACCCTCCAGGGCGATTACATTGAGTGGATTCCTTGGATCATTGTCAAAGAACTTAGAAGCCTCATCGACCACAACAACATCACGAATATTTCTGGTTTCGCCTTTTTGCAGTGCATCTTCAAATATTCTTTCAAGCGAAAACAACACGAACATTTTTTGCTCTTCATGTGACAGCGCTCTCAAGGCATGTCGATGAACCGGTGCCATAGGGTCAAGAGGTGGTGGATTATCTCTAAAAACACCACTAGCGATAAGGTTGTTAATTCTTTGATTGATTGAGGTTAAGGTGTCTAGGGATGAGTAAAGAATGGCCTCTTTTAGTGTTTTTTCGGTTCCATTATTTGCTAGATAGTCCTCAAGGGTTGTGCGAACATTTTTTGCCGCTTTTTCAATCTTCTCCTGCTCGTCTGTTGTTAGGCGCACATTACCGTTTGTGTCACCATAATGACTCTTAGCAAGAAGTGTGTTGTACTTGCTGGTGGCTTTGTGGAAGGCTTTAAGTGCTAGTGCGCCTTCTCGACCAATCCCAATAAACGCCTCTTCCATTTTTGCATAAAAAAACTTAGACGCATCATCGAGCGTTGGGTACCTTCTTAGTGTTTGCGCACCAAGATCCTTGACCGGATATTGCTCAATTTCACCTTGGTAGTTTATGGCCTCGATATACCAGCTTTTTTGCGCTGGGTTCCATTTGGCACCATATTTTTTAGCATTGCTTCGCTCTTCATACGGCACATCTAAAAAAAGCATGCCGTCGGCATTATCGGCTTGAGTGTTTAAGTCCCAGGTCCTGTAGTCGTCTTTCCTGAACCCGTAATACGCATATAAATCCTCAAATAGACTTGTCGCCACTGCCTCTTGTCTCACACCCATTTTGGCTGTCGAGGTTTGCAGCGTATTTAAAAATGAGTTTATCCGCTTGCGAACTCCTCCGTGATCAGGGTCAGGGCTCAGTGTAAGGGGGTTGATGCCAAACCCGGCGCTTTCTGAGTAATTGACAACGCTTTCGTGCACCCCCCTTATGTCACCATGCACATCAAAAACATGCACCTTAAAGTCTTGCAGGCCTGACTCAATTGCCTGGTGAGAGAGGTTGTTTATTACCTTGCGTAATTTATGAGTCTTACCTGAACCAGTCATGCCCATAATTAGCATATGCGGATTAACAGCTTGGCTGCTATCCCATGTAACAGGCTCATTAACGCCTTTTGATAGTCGAAAACTGTTTAAACCGAAATTAATTTGCATACAAAACCCTCTTTAGCTTGCGGGAACAAGCATTTCAAAAAATACAGTTATTGGTTCAGGGATAGAGTTCCACAGGCCGCTTGCCTCGTTTGGGAAATGGAGCGAAAAGAAGAACCCTAAGAAAAAACCAACCAACATCATCAGGACAGGGCTTCTAAACACAGAAAAAACAACGCCGTAAATAAATGCATTTAAAAAGGTTCTGAGAAAACCATGAATCACTTTGACAGCCTTTCCCTAAAGCTAGTCATATCGGGCTTGTTTTTTGTGATCACTTTTCTTTGCCCATTTAGCGTGGCGCTATTGTATTCACTTCTCATTTTTACCTGGCAGCGCTCTCTATCCTTTTGACCTGGCAATGACTGACACTGAGAATGCATTGCACGAAGCTCGCTTTTAAACCCCTCAGGATTTTTAACCGGATCCGGTAAGCTAGAAGCGAGCGCTATCGGTGAAAAAAACACTGCAGACAAAAGATAATAAATTCGCATATACACTCCTTTCCTTGGCAGGGAAGAAAGGCGGATAGGGTTTTTAGGGATTTGTGGATGGAAAAAGCAGGCGTAAAGCCTGCTGATTATTAGGCCGTTTTTGACCTAGCGAGAGCAGAATTAACAGCTCCCATGACTTTCCTATGGCGCTCTTGCTGCTGCATTCTCTTTAGAGATGCAAGTGCAGCTTTGTTGCGAGCAATCTGAAGATTTGAAAGTTTTGGATTCCACATGATTTATCCTCCATGCCACACACTCCGTACAGAGTGTGTCATTAATATTAGACATACACTAAGTACGAAATTGCCCACGGAGTGGGTTTCTCAAAGACAAAAGGGTGAGACAGAAATTAAAAACCCAGCGCACGGCTGGGTGATATTAGTTTTTTTTGTAGATCGTTCTGAGATGCTTGACATCCTCCCCGCCCTGAACGGCGGGGATTCCTAAGTACCATTCGGCACTTCGGCGTTTTTACCTTATACGCAAGCGCTTTCGGTAAAAACGGGTTCCTGCTTCGTGGTCGAAACTAACGTTTCAACTCCACAGGCTAACACCCGATGTCCTCGGGCTAATACATTCAATGCGCCGACTAAGTCGGCATTTTTGGTGTAATCACATTCAACACATTTAAATTTGGCTTGTGTTAAGCGATTGTCTTTGCTTTTATGCCCGCAACACGGACAGGTTTGTGAGGTGTATTGAGGGTTTACCCTCAACACATCCCCACCTGACCAGTGTTGCTTATATTCCAACATTTGCACAAACATTCCCCATCCTTGGTCAAGGATAGATTTATTCAACGCTGACTTAGCTTTCACGTTTCGACCAGACCTGGTTATATCGCCCTTAGCTGATTTCGACATGTTTCTTACTTTTAAATCCTCAACCACAATCATTGCGTGGTTTTTGCTGATTTCGGTTGAGGATTTGTGTAAGAAGTCTAAACGTGCATTGGCAATACGCTCATGCAGTCGTGTAATGATTTGTTTCTGCTTTTTCCAGTTAGCAGAGAACTTGGCTTTACGCGCCAGCTTACGCTGGGCCAAAGCCAACTTCTTTTCCCACTTCTTAAAGCTGTTTAACGGTTCGATATAACTTCCATCGGATAAGGTTAAAAATCGTTTTACGCCTAAATCAATCCCGACCATTGAAGTTGATTGATGATGTAAAATTGCCGCTTCGTATTCAGTTTGAATCGACACATACCAATATTTTCCCTTGCGAGAAATCGTCATGTTTTTAACATCACCGATCACTTGGCGGCTATTGCGATACTTCACCCAACCGATTTTAGGTAAAAACACTTTGTTAGACGCTTGCTCCAGCTTAAATCCTTGTGGATAGCGAAAGCTATCACTCAAGCCTTTTTTCTTGAATTTTGGAATCCGTTTTAAAGGCTGTTTTTTATCAAAACCGTCTTTAAAAGCACGCTCAAGATTTTTAAGTGTTTGCTGTAGCGGCTGAGAATGAACGGTTTTTAAAAAACCGTATTCATCAGATTGCTTCCACAAACCCAACCAAAACGCTAACTCGTGATACCACAGCATCGGTTGTTTATTTTCAAGCCGAGACAAGTTTAACGCTAACGCTTTATTCCACACAAACCGATTAGCACCAGCAAACTCAACCATCTTCTGCACTTGGTCAGAATTAGGATTGAGTCGGAATTTAAAGGCTTTGCGGATAGTTTGTTTCATGGTTATAATTGTACAAAAAGGAATTGGTCTATGCAAGTTAATAACGATGTAAGAACAGGAAGACAGTGTGTTTTTAATCTTCATGTTCATTTGGTCTTTGTCACAAAATACCGCAGAGATGTATTTTCTGAACGGGTTTTAATAGAACTAGAAGAAATATTTAAAAATGTTTGTTTGGACTTTGAAGCGGAGTTGGTTGAGTTTAACGGTGAACATGACCATGTACATCTTTTGATTAATTACCCGCCTAAAGTCGCTATTTCTAATTTGGTGAATAGTTTGAAAGGGGTTTCAAGCCGCCTTATTAGAAAGAAACATTACCCTGAAATTCAAAAAAAGCTTTGGGGAAATATGCTTTGGAGTCCGAGTTATTTTGCGGGTAGTTGTGGTGGTGCACCACTCTCGATTATTAAGCAATATATTGAACAACAGCAAAGACCGCATTAAACAGGCTTTGCCTGTTGCGCTTATATCCCCGACCTGAAGGACGGGGTTTTACGCGCTATTTGATAAAATAAAAAACCCACGTCAAAGCGTGGGTTAGGGTGTGAGGTGCCAATCATGCACTCATCACACCAGGTTAGTTATTCCCCGATAGACGCTAATGCGTCATCAAGGGTCATAACATCACCGTTGTCATAATCGGTAGATGAGTACATGACACTCTCCTTGTTGCAGCCCCTAGAGAGTAGGGGCTAAATTAAAAACCCCTACTCAACTGCTCAAAGTTGAGTAATCCTCAATCAGGAAAGGAAGGTGTCAATATTCGAGTAGAAAATTAAGCCAAAAGCACCGAGTGGAATTAATGCAAAAGGGTACTCAATCCATGAGCCTGTCCGAAAATTCAAAGGTGAGCGAAATTTTGTTTTAATAGGCCATAACAAAGGAACGCCATTAGGAGTCATCCAATCACCAATAATATGGCTGGCATAGCCGATCAAAAATGCAACAAGCCCAATCTGGTATTGCTCTGGGATTAAATAGAGCAGAGAGCCAATTGCAGCCATAATTAAGAGGCTGTGACTCCAGGTTCGATGACCAAATAAGGTAAGCGGGAACGATACTATCTTCACCAGAAGATTTCTTTTTATTCGTGAGTTATGGTGGTCAAGGTCAGGGAACAGAGAGCCAATCAGCGCTAATGGGGAGCAGGCGATCCACTCCAGCAAAGAATAGTCCTGATTAATAGCGGTTGTACCGACCAAAAGGTAAGAACCTAAACCAAATACAGCGTGTGATTTTCCAATCATAAAACCTCTCCTCTACAGGGAAAAGGTAGGGCGGGGATTTGATGTGGTGGAAATGAAAAAAAACCCAGCACTAAGGCTGGGCTGGTTTGCGTTGCAATCAACTTAAGGGATTCCCCTTTAAATCAAGCACAATACAAGTTTCCTGCGCAATTTGTTTTGCCACCCCTTCCGGCAGGAGGTAAGTTAGGGTGTCAGGATCATAGAAGCGATCTAAGTCGCATTCGTTAAAGCCTGCAATGTATTTGCGGATGATTTGATACACCTCTTCAGATGCATCCAGCCCAAACGGATCAGAACTAATCCCAATCGAATGCGCCAGACCGCGAATTCTCTTATCCATTTGCTGGTGAATAATGTTTTTTACCACATCTTCAGCGCCATCAAAATTAGATAGAGAGCCTGGCGTGGAGTCGGACAGGTAGCGCCCCAAGAATCCCGCGTAATGCGAGTCTTGAAAGTTAAACCAAACGTCGTCATCTTCATCCGGCCACTCTTCCACGCATGCAAAATCGTGCTGCTCCACGATTTCACGGTACTTCGAGCGAATAGCCTCGATGGATTGGCGCATCATGTACCGGCACATTTCGGGAGCCTTACAAGAGATGACCACCATCTGTACCGCAGCCACATCGTGACTTGGATCCATTGCGAGATAATCCGCATAAATGCGGTCCATCTCGTCAACGTCAGCTTCACGTACATCAAAAAAATCATTCAAAAATGACATAACAAACTCCTTGCCCCGTTACGGGGCTTTAAATTAAAAACCCCATAACGGCTCAAGGTTATGGATACTCATAAAAGAAAGGAGTTAATATTGGTTGAGGGTGGAAACAAAAAAGCACCCAAAAGAGGGTGCCTGGGGAAGCATCAGCCAACAACTTCAATATTGGCTTTTGCAAAAACATTTCTCAGATAGAAGAAACCGTTTTCACGGACTTCCGCTAAACAAGAAACTTTGTTTTGGATAGACCAGGATATGCCTGCCTTATCCAGTTGTTGAGCCCAAAACGCGAATTCTTCACGTGTATTTCTAGGCTTAGGCTTCTCATCTTCAGGGAGAATGCGACGAAGACGTTGTTCTTCGTACACGTTCCACATGTAGGCGAAAAAGCCTTTTAATAGCTCAAACTGCACTGGAGTTATCTTGCTCATCACAAAAAACCTCCCTTAATACAACCGATATCAACCCAGTCCTGAATCATGGGGTTGAACTTTTGAGCGGTTAAGCTCAAAGATCTACCGGTGCATCCAACGATCATTGAGATCGCTTTAGAACGAGCTTGATTCATTGCCGTCTCCGGGGTTTCGGTGTAAAAATCCCACAGAGAACTATTTTTACCTGTCTCAACTAGGCGCACTTTAGTTTTCATGCCGCACCTCCTAGTTAAGCTGCTTTACGCGAGTTAAACTCGCCTTTTATTTCAACGCCAAAATGATCTTTAACTGCGAGGGAAAAATCATAACTATCGTCAAAATAAAAACCCCAGCACGAGTCTGAGTCATCGCCTGAGTTGTAATCATCGATCGAATCAAAAAACTTGATTCCATAAACATCACCGTTAGCCCATTGACTGTAGGTGGAAATTTCTGCATCAAGAATTTTTTCAGTTTTTTCGACAATATTCTTGGTTATACGCTTAACGGAGAAGTTGTCACGCATATCCTTTTTCAGTGCGAAAATAACACCGACCTTGCCCGAATCCCAGCGGCAACTGAAGCCAGTGGTGTTATATGCAACACCACTGTGTTCGTAGCGGTACACTTGGCGAATAGCGCCAATTTCCCGCTCAAACTCAGCGAACATTGAGCGAATTTTGGATTTCTCCAGCCATCCGTCATTTCGCGCAATGAAATCTTGCGCATCTTCAATGTCCATGCCATCAGACCAAGCGACCAAAGCGGTAACATTAAAGGATGGGTGCTCATCGTGTCCGATGTGGCGTCCGCCCTTTAACATCAAATAGCCCAAGTTGTCCCAGTCACGCGGTGAATCAGCACCGACATCGTCATTTACAAAGGAAACAATTTTGCCGCAATTGGTTTCATAAGCTGTATCTGAATAAAACATTTTCTACTCCTTGCGCCCCCATGCGGGGGCTTAATTAAATTAAGAACCCCCGCATAGCCGACTCAAGGCTGCGGATACTCAATGGATAAAGGTGGCCGGATGATTTAAGTGGGTAGCTGGACAGGAAAAAGAAAACCCAGCGCGAAGACTGGGTTGGAGTGCAAATTAAACAACAGCTTTGATTTGCGCAAAGGTGGGGAATACCCCACGATGAACCAGAACATCGTTCCAATCCACCCCTTTTGAGCCTTCCGGTATTGGCTCTTTAGGGAAAACCCTAAGAACACGAATACCAGTTTTTTCAAGACGCTCTTTTAAGCACAGAGCAGAGTCTTGACCTGGGCGCTTTCCTGTAACTGGATCAGTGATATCTTTATCGCCAAACACAATTACAGTATGAACACCCCTTGGTGGTTCAAAGGTTTCCATACCGAAGGAATTGATCACTGACCAGCAGGGCAGGCCTGTAGCCGTGATAACCGACAAAGCGGTTTCAATACCTTCAGCAATCCCCAAAAAGCCCTCAATTGGATTACCGCCCAGACGTATCGCAGAACCAGCTAGATGCTTGTCTTGCGCCACAGGCATAATCTTCTTGGGACTCTCTAATGGAGCCTTTTTCCCTTCCGAGGAGAGAAAGGTTCGGTGAAGCGTTACCAGCTCACCATCTACATCAACAACCCGGGCAAGAATGCCTGGGAACTTGTGCAGAGTTTCACCCTCTTTGGTCATAAGTGAGTCCGCAAGGCGAAGTTCTGATTGCTCAGAAACAACGCTATACGGAATCCCACGACCCTCAAGGTACGCTTTTGCTGGATGTCCACCATTCACAGTGGCTTGACCAGCGGTTTTACCCCTAGACCACAAGGACTTCAATTTCTTGACATCACCTGTGTTCTTAACCACGGTTAATTTTGGCTTAGGAAGTTCAACTGGCGCAACGCTTGAGCCACCAAGTAGGTCGTTCACTTTCATCAAAACATCATGAAAGCCAAGACCTGTAGCCCATTGAAGAAGAGCGAACCCATCTCCAAAAACGCCATCTTGGTTATCAACTCCGCGACCGGTTAGGGACGCGTCTTTAAATAGACGGAAACCGTCTTTGCCGCCCCTAACAGGGCTTGGTACATGGCGTCCGGGTTTTGCACAAGCCGCCTCCAATGCAGGAGCGACTGCTGGCAAGATCCAAAGCCAGTGCCCTTGAGCGGCCTGCTTTACATCTTCTGCTTTAACAGCCATATCGACCTCCTTTTGGTCCTTGTTTACTCCTACATGATTCTCGTGCGTTAAAGCTGTTTGTTCTTTTTGCATAAAAACCATCCAGGGAGTAAACAAGGGAAAGAAGGGCGGGTATTGCCGTTTTATTTTCCTCAACAGGGAAAGGGGGTGGCATAGATTAAAAACAAAAAACCCAGCACTGAGGCTGGGTTGTGGTTTTTGCTACTTGAACCAACTGCCAAAATATTTAAAAATACCGGTAGATGAATCCAAGCAAATCACTCTATTAATGATTTTGACAATATTCTCGCGCGTCCTCCATAGGGGGATGTTAAGCTAGATTAAACCAGTCTAATCACTCGGCTCGGCTTAGAAGTTTTGGTGAAGCGCTTAAGCAACTCCAAGTCCTTATCCAAGCCTTTTTCCGCAACAATCGCTTTGAAGTCGATTGTGTTGCGACCTGCTTGAGTTTTGATTGACAGATAAGGTGTCTCCACCAAATCTTGCCCATCAGTTTTCTCCAGCAGGGCTTTTTTTATTTCGTTGAGCTCTTTTTCAAGATCTTCGATCTGAAGCTTAATATCCCGATAGAGGGATGAGAGCCCAACAACGTCTTCTGGCAATTCAATGGTGTTCGTATTGAACACCACGTCCTCACCGTGTTTTTTAAACATTTCACGAAGAATCAGTGCCGTTGCCAGCACGTCTCCGCGAGCGTCATGTGGTCCGTAGACATCAAACGCATGGCTAACTCCATACATCTCCGCCACTTCCACTAGCTTGCCTTTGCGGTTGCCCGTGACGCGGCGATAAATCGCCATTACGTCCAAATCAACCTTTCCTTCAACCGGCGCAATATCCCTCCGTTTCAGGTTGGCATTAAGGAGCGGAATATCAAATTTGGCTGAATTGAAGCCAGCCAACATGTCTGCACCATGGAAGCGGTCGGCAACGCCTTGCCATACCTTGGCAATCACTGGGGAAAACATTACATCCCCCTCGTAAATGCCGTGAATCTTTGAGGCGGCTGGATCAATTGGGCACTCTGGATTCACCAGTGTGGCGATGACATTTACATCACCACCATTCATCAACTCTCCCAAGGTGAAACTAGCGTGTGCAAACTGCACAATGCCAGCTTCAAAACCAAAACCAGTGGTCTCAAGGTCAAATAAACAAATACGTGTATCCAACATAACTAACTCCTTGCCCCAATTAAGGGGCTTTAATTAAAAAACCCCTTAACCGGTCAAGGCTAAAGATTGCTCAATCAAAAAAGGGGTTAGTTACAATTAAAGGAGGGAGTAGGGTTTAGTTTTTGGTGCGGCGTAAATAAAAAACCCAGCACGAAGGCTGGGTTGAGAATGAATGTTTCTAACCATCCATTTGTCCGTTTTGCGCTAACGAGTGCCAGTGACCAGAAGCACCTACAATGATATGGTCCAATACCCGTACCTCGAACATTTTTAAAGCATCCTTGACTTGCTTAGTAATACACAAGTCTGACTTACTGGGTGTTACATTACCACTCGGGTGGTTATGTGACAGTATTGTTGCTGCAGCATTTAGCTCAAGACACCGCTTTGCAATCTCGCGTGGGTGCACGCTTGCTTGGTTTACGGTGCCGGAGAAAAGGCGCTCGGTTGCGATAAGCTGGTGCTGTTGATCCAAAAACGCAACCTCGAAGTGCTCACGCTCCTCACCAACAAGCCTTGCTTTGAAGATATTTGCGCTCAATTCTGGTGAGTTCAGGATTGCACCTGACTCTGCACCAGCAAGTTTCGCATAAATACCTTCCGCTTCCTTTAGAATATCCTTTTCCTTCTTTGTTAATTTCAACATTTTCTACTCCTTGCGCCCCATGCGGGGGCTTAAATTTAATTAAGAACCCCCGCATAGCCGACTCAAGGCTGCGGATACTCAACAAGGAAAGGGGGTGGTTAGAATTAAAGGACTTTAGTTTTGACGGGGCCGAGCGAGAAATTATTTTTCCCCTTAACATGAAAAACCCACGACTGTGCGTGGGCTTGTGGTGCAGAAAAGTTATTAACGGTTAACGAAGGATGAGCTCTTCTCATCATTCGTCGGCTTTATTTGATGTGCTATAAAATACAGCCATCCAAAAAAAGCCACTAGACATCCTAGTACAACCCAATTTAACGTTTCCATGTTGCCTCCAATTCTCAAATTGAGTTTGCGATCATTCTTAAACCAATTGTAGCAAGAAAAACAGCCAATACAAAAAGTATTGAAAAGTTAAATGCGCCAACTGATGCGGTTAGAAAAAACGTCAAAGCTGAAATTAAAACGCCAAGAGTGCCGGAAAAAAGAAACCCATAACCAAAGTTACGATAAATTTCATTTTTGACCTCAACTGAAGCCAGTTTAATTTTAGCAATTGAAGACCCTACCCATTTTTTATATAGCAGGACGAGAATTAAACCTGCGAACCAGATACCGGTAAAAACCGCGTATCCAACCAATATTTTAACCATACTTACTCCTTTGCCCTCTTGCGAGGGCAGTTAAACCCTCGCAATCCCGGTAAAGGATTACATTCAGAAAGACGCCGATGAGAGCGCCTTCCATACCTCTTTTGAGAAACTTTCACCCCATCCTTTGATGCACAAGTTGTAGGTAGAACCTTTCTTGTACATTTCATGGCTTGGTTTTTCGGTTACCGGCTCGCCGGAACCATCAACCCAGTGATGTTCTTCCCAAACTTTGTCAATCATCTTTTGCTCAGTCTCACGAGAATACTCGCGACTTTCAAAAACGTATTGACATGAGCCAAACACCTCATTGAATGGGGTTGAGTCATACTCATAAATATCTTCCATTCCATTGAAGCGACCGGCTTCAAACAAACCAGTGAATTTCTTCACCTCATCTACAGTAGGCCCGTCAACCCAAGAAACACGTCGAGCGGAATATCCATCCTTAGTCACCTTGAACTTGACCTTCGGAAACTCCTTTTTTAAAAGAGCGCGGATATTCTTTTGGACAATGTTTCTGTCCGTGCCGTCATCAACGGTAAGAAAAGAGAACTTTTCCTTGACCGCTTCCTTGCCTTTTTCAAAGGCGACAGCAACGGCAGACGCTTTTGCTTCTTCCATGGCGACAAACGCCTCAGCTTCGGCAATGGCTTCTGCTGGATCACGGTAGCCGCTTAACATCTTCCATTGAACACCGCGAACGATACCCTCTGGAACGCGCTTAGAATAACCACCGCTTTCGCCGCGAGTATCCCAAGCCACATCGATGTAAGCCGAACCACCCGCAACGCCTGCGCCACCTAAAAAACGGCGTACCGTGCCCGGGGTTTGCTCCCCGTGTATGGCGATAATCGTCCCATCTTTTCCGCCATATAGTCCGCAGTAGACACGCATGCCTACTTCAAACTTAGCTGGAAAATCGATGTAACGGACTTGCTGTGCTGCGGTTGCTGAAAAATTAACTACGTTAGTCATGATGTCATCTCCTTGATGAAAATAAAAAACCCACCAAGAAGGAATTCGCCCAAGAGGGCGCTTACTCCCCCTTGATTACTGATACTCAACAACCAAAGGTATCGCTTAAATTTGAGGGCTTCCTTTTCAAGGAGAGAATCACAAGCCTTGAGCTGGCCTGTGGAGGTAATTAACTGCCTCCATACGGGGGCAAAAGGAGCTAAAAATGGAGTTTGTAACCACTGTTGATATAGGTGACATGGTTGATATTGATGTTTGCATCGAGTATGACGCGGATATCAACGAGAGTAACGAACCGTTTGAGTTTTGGGGTGCTTGCGGATCAAGAAAAACCTATCAAGTTGATAGGGTTGAGGTCGTAAGTGCTAAGGCGAAATGTGATTACTATGATGATAGTGATCAGGTAATCTTAAAAGATGGCGATGAATTGCAGATTAGCCATGAGATTGTGGCCCTGGCCATGTCGCATGCAGATGCAAACATTCAAAATCTAATCTAAGCACAGCCAGGCACTGACCTGGCTTTTTATCCTAAAATCGCGAGAGACCTCGGGGTTTAGCCCGGGGAGGGATAGCGCCTGCCGTTAGGCAGCCTGTTTCTCGCTTCCTCCGTTGGTTTTTGCTACCTTTGTTAAAATGCAACTATCAGGAATCCGTCCTGCCTCCCAGTCTGCACTTGAACGAGGATCATCGACATCCTCCCCGCCCCGCGCCATTAGATAAAGGAGGGAAAGGTTGTTTGAGCCGGAAATCTTTTAAGCGCCTTTAGTATTCGAGTAACAACAAACCTTACTCAAGAGGTTCCCGCTTGTTGTCTTAATGAGTGGGGGTGAGCAACATTAGCCGCCCCTATTCAGGGGGCAAGGAGTTTAAGAATGGCTTGTAAAGGCTACTTCCAGAAAGATGGGAGAAGGGCGGTTAAGTGGTTCCAAGGATCCACACGCCGTGAAGCAATGAACCGGGCAATTGAGTTTGCCAAGAAGAACGAAATGATTTTGACGGGTATGTTTATCAAGCCAGCCTGATCATTTAGCGACCCAGCTTTTGAGCTGGGTTTTTTTGAGGAGCTTCCCACTTGATGGCTGGAATTAAAGTTTTACCGGGACAACCTTTACTGCACAACCTCTGACTCAACTGGGTTAAAATCAGGCATAAAATCAGGCATAAAATCAGGCTCGTTATTTTCAAGCATTTCTTTTGCAAGAGTGAGCTGATCAACCATATAATTTTGCTCATCCGGGTCACTGAAGTTTTCTTTTGCCGCTTTTATCGCTGCATCAAAAGCGCCACGCTCAGAAGCATTATCAATCCACTTGGTTACCGTTTGCTGGAAACGTGGAGAAGGCCGCCATGCTTCAGGTGCTGGCTCAGAACCTCTTTCCAGCCATCCGCGAAGCTGAACACCGGTCTCTTCAGTAATCAAGATTGGTTGCTCTGGGTTAAAAAGCTTGCTGCGATCCTTTGAGGCAACTGCAAAATTGCCGTTTACATTCAAATCAAGAACGGTCGTGAACTCATACTCAATACCGTCTCTTTGCTCAGGCGCTTCACCCATTTTTCTAACGGTTTTTCTGCCATTTTCCTCACCTTGCACGTAAGAGGTTTTGGCTCGCATCGTGCAAATGATGTGGATTTTACTGCGCAAAATAGCGTCAATAAAGCGTTGCTGAATAGGTGTAACCTGGTTCCAGGCGGTAAAGGAGTTTCCTTTTGCCGTTGTTTTTGTAACCTGCTGATGAATGCTTAAAATACCCCCCGAGCCTTTCCATGCGTGAGTAATGGAGTCCATGATTAATACATCATAGCCAGCTTCTACAGCGGACTGTATGACTTCAATGAAGCGATCAGGGTGATACGGTGGTGCCAACTCAAGAACATCAAATTCAAACTCATCCGCATACAGCTGAGCGGAGCCGTTTTCGGTATCAAGCACCGCGATCTTACCTTCGGGTACAAGTCCACGCGCAAGACGAAGGGCAGAATATGTTTTGCCTGATCCAGAAGGGCCTGACAAGGCAAGACGAAGCTTTGACTTAGACTTGACAGCTTTTGTGAATACAATTGACATAGAAAAATCTCCTTTACAGAGCGTGTCCGGGTTAGGGACGGGTTATCGAAAAATAAATATCTCGATAACTAAAGGAGATTCATAAATTTGGCTTTTCTGCCATTAGAAAATTAGGCAGCCTTGAGTTTTTCGCGAAAAGGCGCAAAACTGTCATGCGCTTAATGCTTTCAGTGTTTGTTGCGGCATAGACTAGGGCACGTTTTTCGCCGACAAGATCAATCATATCCTTCATGCGAGTTACGCCGGTATAAAGAAGTCGATTATTTAGCATGCGAAAGTGTGACATGGTGAGAGGGATGACAACACGACTGAATTCAGCTCCTTGCGTCTTGTGAATAGTTAGCGCCCAGGCATGCCCAATAAGACCGGACATAACATCTTTTTCTTCGTACACAATACTGTACCCATTCAATGGGTAGTGAACGGTAATTGTTTGCTCATCGGCATTCACATGAGTCACAACGCCAAGTTGCCCGTTATATACCCGAATTTTTTTCTGCTCACCGCCTGCCTGATTAGCAATAGGCATTGTTTCATTGCTTAGATGAATCACCTTGTCATAATGCGTCATAGGCATTGTGTTTTTAAAGACGACGGGCGACGTGTTTGAGGGCAGCATGCGCAATCTCAATTTTGCATTAAGGCTCTCAGCGCTCAATACAGCACTTTTCCTCGGTGTGATAACCTGCAAATGCGCAATGTATTCCCAGAGAGAGGCGTCATCGCTTGGCAAGCCTTTGACCCAGCGATTCTTATAGGCGATACTCAGAACCTCATCCTCTATAGCTGTATTAACCAAGGAACGATCCGCACCTTTTTCAGAATGAATAGGGTGAAACTTCACATCTGCATAGAACGGCTTAATGTCCGGCACCTGTCCTTTCCTGATGCTTTCTGCAATGACAGGTAAGGCCTTGTCTTCAGACTGTCTAAATATTTGAGTTAACTCGGTATATTTCAGCAGCCCACTATTAAGCAAGTCTATAAAGGGTTGTCCGGCACCTACCGCCATAAGCTGAGCTGGATCACCAAGAATAATAAGCTTGGTTCTGCTGAAATCAATTGCTTTAATGAGGCTGTAAAACAACCAAGTGTCGGCCATTCCAGCCTCATCAAGCAGAACGATTTTGTGTTTTAACTTGTTATCCTCATTGTATTGAAACTCTGTGCCATCAAAGCCAAGTAGGGAGTGAATGGTTTCAGCATCATAACCTGACTGGCTTTTGATTCGGTCAGTTGCTACACCAGACAGGGCACAGCAAATAACGTCTTTGTGCTTTAGCTTCGCATAAGAAGCGAGCATATTTAAAACAACCTTACTTACGGTTGATTTGCCTGTACCTGCATAACCAACGATTGCTACAGCACATGCGGTTGTTAGGCACTGGAATACAGCTTGGCGCTGCTGATCACCAAGCTTAAACTTGGTCTTGCTGTCATATTCTGAAATATCCATAATGGCTTTTGCGGGAGGCATAACTGCATGCGTAGTCTCAGAGATAGCAAAAGACTTAAAGGTGTCAAAAATATAGGCATCCATCATGTGGTATTTTTGAAGGGCAAACCAATCGCCATCACTCATAACGTCAACAAGCTTTGACTCGCCACAAGCAACACTGTCCTGCAAAAAGCCTTGAAATTCGGAAACAGTTGCAAAAGCAGGCAACCCGGATGACATAACCAGTATTTCATTTAGCATGCTAAAAATGGATTCAATGTGCGCAGCAGTATGACCATCGTTTGCCAAACATTCAGTGGCATAAGTAATGGCAGCCGATCGTCTTGCAGCTGAAAACTCATCAATACCAAGCTTTCTTGCTATGTCATCAGCTTTTTGAAAGCCAATACCGCGAACCTCAGTTAGCCGGTATGGACTTTCGGATAGAACCTTTGTTGCGCGTTCACCAAAATGCCGGTAAATTGTGGCCACTTGTTTTTGAGATATGCCATAAGGGGCTAGTTGCTCAACTAGGTTTCTGACACCTTGATACTCAGACCACCTTTCCATTACTTTGTGAACGGTCTTGGCTTTTATTCCGGCAATAGAGGAAAGCTTTGCCGCATAATCTGGCTCATCTAACCAATCAGGAGCGTGTCCGAAGCGCCTAAAAAGCTCATCAAGAGACTTTTTGGGGACACCGGATATCTTTGTCCAAAAGTAATCAATGGACTCATTGATAACGTAGCTTGAGAAGGAGAGGGTGAAGCCGTACTCGTTTTGATCCAGGTCACCAGTGAATTCAACCTCCTGACCAATAAGGGTTTCAGGGTCACCAATGACATGGCCCTTTACCGAGATTCGGTTGGCATTATTGATCTCTGGGATTGGCTGGCATTTGCAGCTAAGAATACTAAAGCCGTCCTTCTGGAATCGAACCTTTTCAGGGAAGGCGGTGATTGAGAATGACATAAAACGAAATTCCACCAATAAAACCATAATGGAAAATAAAGGCGGAACTTGGTTTTTAGCTTAAAACCAGGTTACTCAAGCATTTTATTAATCGCATCGAACTTGTGATCAAGCTTGAGGTGACCATAGTAGCCCTCAATCATTTTTACCGAAGTAGCCATTAATTCGGCAACAGTGTAAATGTCTTGTCCTTTCATAATTAGTTGAGAGGCAAAATTGTGCCGGAGTGTTTGCAGATGCAGATTAGAAGGCAATTCGGCAAGCTCAAGAATTTTTGGCCAGATATTTCTAAATGACGCTTTATTAAATGGCTTACCTGTTTTTGGATTAGGAAAAACTGGGCCGGTAACTGGTTTGCCATTTTGATTCCACCACTTTGAAACGGCTTGATAAACAATGTCATTCATTGGGAACGACTGTGGATCAGGTTTTTTATGTGCAATTTTGTTTGGAGTGAAAACAAAAAGCTTTCTATCTAGGTGAACCTCTTTCCAGTCAAGGGTTATAACGTCACCAACCCTAAACCCACTGTAATAGAGGATTAGTATAGATAGGTGCGCCCGGTCAGGATAATGAAGTTCCTTTAGTCCTGGTAAATATTTTTTACCATGCTTAATACTGCGCTCGCGCTGCTCAATAATAAATTGATCATACAACCCTAATGCAGTTAAAAGGCGATTTGACTGCTCACTTGTTAGATAGATGCGCCCATCCACAATGGTTGAGGACTTTGAAAGGATTGAGTCTACCCCTTTTTCTAGGTGGCAATGCTGAAGGGGATTTGCATCGATCCAACCCACCTTAACGGCATCGTTAATCATGGCTTTGAATCCACCATAAACCTTAATAAGAGTTGAAAACCTTAAGCCCTTGTCCTCCATTTTTGCTTGCCAAGAGTTAATGTCGGCGCAAGTTAGTTCAGAAAGGCCTTTTCTTAGTAAGTTTCCAAAATGGTTGTCGATGTTTTTCTTAATTTCTTCGCCGCTTTTTTTGCGCGAAAGCTTTTTTGAATACACCTCATCAAGATATCTGCCAACAGTTTTTTGTTGCTTTTTGCGCTGATGCTCAAGTTCTTCCCGAATATCTTCCCCTGAGCGAACTCGAACATAAAGTTCCTGGGCAACTTTT
This sequence comes from Methyloprofundus sp., assembly GCA_014859465.1. GTDB lineage: Bacteria > Pseudomonadota > Gammaproteobacteria > Methylococcales > Methylomonadaceae > Methyloprofundus. The sequence goes on along the minus strand of JACUUF010000002.1, from coordinate 435 downwards.
TTGGCAATCGACAGAGGCATGGATGGAAACTTGCCGATTACATGAGTGGCTTGCCTTCCATTCCTTCTATAGTGAAGCCTGAATGAGCCTTCACCATTTTTTAACCGCGCCACGAAAAAACCACTCACATCTGGAATGTTTAATCGAGGACTTGTTTCATTCTTAAGCCAGTTCAAAATATTTTTTTGAGTTATCATCGATGCGACACCAGTGCGACAAAATTGAAGACAAAATAATACTTTTAAATACCAATATATACAACCATGCCTAAATACAGGTGGAGGGCTGTATGCAGCGTTAAGAGTTTAATAAGATGGGTTGGTTAGCTAATGTGTTGAAATATATATAAAAAAAGCCGGATATTGCTATCCGGCTTTTCAGAAATTTGGTCGGGACAGAAGGATTTGAACCTTCGACCCCCGCCACCCCATGACG
>JACUUF010000239.1 GCA_014859465.1 Methyloprofundus sp. | reverse complement strand
TTGAAGCTCACCCCTTATGAATCAAGGGGTGGTTGAGTTATTCAGGATCGACTAATAAAGCCTGAGTCGCTAGTACTGGTGTATTCATTATCAAAATAAATTTGTGGTTTTTGCCCCCACTGAACATAATCCGAGGAGTTGACGATTACTGCCGGAATGGTTGGATCTTCATTCTGTAGCTGATCCAAAACCCAGTTAGTTGATTGCTTGCACAGACCTTTTCTAAAGTAACTATTCACTTCAATTAAAGTCGGACAAGCACTAAAGCTCCATAATTTAACTGAACGCCCCTCTTCATTCATCGCGATTTGTAGCGTATTGACTGTACTCACAGCATGTGAATCCCCAATTAAAATAGCCCCGACTTTTTTGTGTGAACCATAAATACATCCCGGAGAACCTTGCGAACCCCTTGCTGGGGTATGGCACTCCTCTCTCCTTGGGTTGATATTAAGGGCTTCATTCGCTGCAATTTCAACTTTTTCCGGTAATCGATTGTTAAATGCAAAGTTATTTATTGAGGCAGCCCCTATACCAAGTATAAAAACAAGAGCAGCGAGTACATATACTTCGGTTTTTAATGTACGTTTTGACATGAATGATCGCGTGGGAACTTCAATCCACTGGTAGGATAGGTGAGCCAACATTAAGCTGATTACAAACGCAATCACAATGTAATACCAAATATCTTGTTTTTCAATAAAAAACAGTAACACGACTAATGGCCAATGCCATAAGTAAAGAGAATATGACCTAGCACCTAACCATTGGGCAATATTGTTTTTAAGTAAATAAAAATTTGGCAGATTGGCAAGTATAATTAAAGCCGTTCCCAAAACCGGTAACCATGTCCAAAACGAGGGCCATGGTTTAGATTCATCAATTAAAGCGAATCCTGAACCTAAAAGCGTCAGCCCGACTGCAAGAAAAGTTTTTCTAACTTGTGCATTTAGCTTAACACGCCTTTCAATAAAGAATGTCAAACTGCCGACAGCAAGTTCCCAACCTCTGGATGGTAATAGATAAAATGCCGATGATGCATAATCTTGGTAGCGCCAAAAACCCCATAAAAACGACAGTGCAATAATTAACATGAGTGCAAAAATAATGGCCATTTCAGAGGATCTAATACGCCAGATGGTCCACAGTATAATTGGAAACAATATATAGAAATGAGCTTCGACCGCAAGCGACCAGGTATGTAAAAGCCATTTTTGATGGGCAGCTGCATCAAAATAACCCGCTTGATCGGCGTACAAAATGTTTGAACTAAAAAATAAAGCGTGGACAGCCTCTTCACCTAAAGGTTTATAAAATGGCGTGGGTAGAAAAAACCAGCCAAGGGCAAGCAATACAAAAACAACAACCAGTAAAACAGGTATGATTCTGCGTGCCCTTGCAAGGTAGAAACGAGAAAGTGAGAAATTCCCGCCGTCTAATCCTTTGAATACAATGGCGGCCATCAGGTAACCAGAGATGACAAAGAAAATGTCTACGCCAAAAAAGCCCGCACTGCTATACGGAACACCAAAGTGAAACAATAAAACCGCCAAAACGGCCCACGCCCTTAACGCGTTAATATCTTCACGAAACTTGATCAAAGATGGCAAATGGTTCATTTTTTCGTCAATCTTTAACCATTATTATTTGCCTAAAACCATATGAGATCTAAAGAAATCAAGCATCTTTTCATCTTTAACTACGGCGCTTACTTTTAGAAGACCTGAAAGGTCCGCTTCTTTGATCAACATTCTTTCAAACTCTTGCTCTAGCGTCCCTTCAAAATAATGTTTTACCCATCGCTTATAGTGGTCGCCCATGCTTGCATTTGGGTATTGTTTAAGAATTTTGGCTCGGTTTTCTACATTTTTAAAAAACTGAGCATAATTTCTTATTGGATAGTGATAAACAAAGAGGTCATCTGCTAAACGCTTTTTATATTGCAATAGATGTTTTGCACGGTGAAAGCCTGAATTTAGAGATATTAACCCAGAAGGCGATACAAAAACCTTAGGACCTATATTTGCAAATAGCATCGATAAATTGCTATCCCCCAGCTCTGCCTTGCGGTCATAACAGAGTGGATAATTGACTCTGTAAGGCTCATCAAGATAATAACGTTCTTGCTTTAATACCTCCTCGGATAGCAAGACGTTTGCTCTTTGCACGGTGACGTTTACATCATCCACACAAATTTGATCTGTAATATCTTGGGTTTTGGAAAACCAAAACTCATCTGCATCATTTGGAATTACGTGTGTCGCTCCCATATTGTGCTGGGCATGTTTAAGCAAACGCCAAATCCACTTCTTTTTTTCAAACTTTTCGGATGGCTCATCAAAAATTACGATTTCTACATCTAAACTAGTTTGCAATTCAGCTAGAATTTCTCGAGTACCATCTGTAGAGCCGTTGTCCATAATGACAAAATACTTAACTCCCATAAATGTATGGAACTTAATATTATCCTCAATCACATCATTTTCATTTTTACAAATAATCGCCATCACGACTTTTTGTGTTTTTCTGAATTGGTTTGAGACATAACCAAGCATAAATAAACCTTTTATTCTGTGAATTTTAAAAGTTCGGCCAAAGCATATTTGGAATCAAACTTTTGAACATGTTCTTTTAATCCCGAGACACTAAATCTCGGCTGATTACGGCTGGTTTTTAACAAACTAAGTTTATTTACTAGATCATCTAAATCATTAACTTTTGACAAGCAATCAGCATAATCTGGCTCTAGAATTTCTCTAGGCCCCGAAGGCGCATCGGTCGAGACGACAGGCACACCTAACGATAAAGCCTCAACAATATTTAGTCCAAACCCTTCACTATTTGAAGACATAACAAGTGCTTGAGCTCGCTTGATAATTGGATAGGGATTATCCTGCCAGCCAACAAATAAAACTTGGCTGTTAATGCCCAACTTGTTGACAAGTTCTTTTAACGTTTCTTGCTCCTGTCCATCGCCAACAATAACGAGCGATTCGTTATTTTCTCGCACTTTCGCAAAGGCTTTTATCGTAAGTGCTACATTCTTACGCTCTGCTAACCGCCCCAAAGAAATATAAAAGACTTCTGGCAAATCAAGCTTTAATTCGACTTTTGATAGCGCCTTAATTTTACTTAAATCTATTGGTGGATAAATAACCGCTGTTCGCTTTGGACGGATACCAATTTTATTCAACATTGAAGCTTCAGCGCCCTTGGAAACGAAGGCCACGTTTTTGCCGTTAAACAAAAGTTTGTAATTAAATGTTCTTTCAAAGTTTTTTAGCCACTTTGAAGATTTATAGTACATAGAGTAATAATCAACATGGACAAAATAATAGCTTCGATCTTTATAACGACGAAACCAAAACATCGCCCAATAGGCATCAAAACTATGGGCTAACACCCTAAAGTCTGCAAGTGACCCAAATAACTTTTTAAGCTGCTTACGCCCAGCCCAGGTATGAAACGAGATATGTTTAACATCAAAAATTGAACTACTAACTAATCCATTCTCTTTATTACAAATAACCGTAACATCATGACCTGCTTCGACAAGGACCTCTGCCTGAGCGCGAACTACAGCTTGTAATCCTCCCCCATCTATTTTGTGTGTAAGAAGCAGATAATGCATAATTAACGCCCCAACCCAATAGCTTGCATAAGTTTACCACTTAACATCATGCTTAATTTTTCTTGAGCTTGCTTCCAATGCGCTTTTGTGGGTGATTTCATCGCATCTCCCTCTATTGCATAATCGGTTGCCAAATAGTCTAAATAATGCTCAACCAATCGCTCTTCAACTTTCCAGTTTGTTAAGTTTTTAAAGGTTTTTTCTAACTCTGCTTGATTCGCTACAGGCTGAGACAAGGGCGCAAAACCATAAATTGCTTGCCCAAGCACAAGGACTTTTTTCCTTGCCATGATCGCTTCCATTCCCACCGTTGAATTAATGGTTAATACAGCATCAGCGTGTTGTACTAAAACTTGAGAAGCATGCTCTTCAACAAATTGTATTTGTGGATGATTTGACTTCATTAAATCGTCATAACGCTCTGGGCAGGCGGGGTGCGGCTTAACCACAAAATGAATCGCTGGATTCTCTTCCGCCGCTATTTCAAGTGCCTTATAAAGGTGACGCATATCTTTTATCCAAGGGGAGTGAAGGTAAATATTGCTATCTTCGACTACTTGAAAAGGAACAAATATATAATGTACTGGTAGATTGCGTGGGCGCGGAAAGTCTTCTTTTAAGTTAACAACTGAACTTTTAAGAGGTCTTGCTAAATAAAAATCGGCTGAGCGTGGTATTGCACTGTAATAATCAACGCCGACTGGATCAATAACTGAATAACCGGGCAACGGCCCTGTCTCAAAGTAAATTATTTGTTTATTTTGGGCTTTTGCGGCCAAAACCAATATGGCCTGTCTGAATTTTTTTCCATTCCAAACACCAACAAAGTCAGCATCTAATCGTTGAAGCCAGCCAAAGTACTTACGATATAAAAGGTTTGCATTAATTTGATTAATCAAACGAAATAGTTTCCAAAACCAACTTGGCTTGGATTTTCCGCTCGCACTATTTGCTTTGCGTTGTAAAAGTATCTCAACTTGTTTTTTTAACTCATCTTTTGGCACCCTTACAAACAGTGAAAAACCCACCACATTCTTATAGTGCGTGCACTCTACAGGTAAATCTATATGCTTTTTTAACTGCGTAAAATATTCAAGCTGATCCTTACTGGCAGAAAAAAGCTGGAGCTTTTTTATTTGATTTACCATAGATTAAACATCCTTTACATTGCCTCTATCTACTGCCACTTTTTGAAGGATTGACTGAAAATCTTTTGTAATACTAATTTCTGCATTTTCTAGCATAGGTACAAATTGTTTCTGAAATGGATCACTTTCATTCAACACCGCTATGGTTTCTATATCTTCCCTCAACCATTTGGTCGTGAGCAAAACCGTGCCAACATCGCCAATAACTTTTGCCCCATTAGGCAATAGTGGCAG
>JACUUF010000238.1 GCA_014859465.1 Methyloprofundus sp. | reverse complement strand
ATTTACGGGAGGGGCGGCCTAGGGGCTAGGCCTTATCCGTAAGGGCCTGCCCCACCAATGTGGGCAGATAAGGGCTACCGGCACCCTCCGCCAAGGGCGGACGGGTTAAGGGTTGCTTCAGACCTCAATTGGCTTAGCAATACCAGCCTGAATAGCAGAGTTCACTGAACTCTTAATCTTGAGTTTAGTGAACATCGTTTCAAGATTAGCAGCTTCGGTTTTTAATGCTTCTGCTTCAGCGGTTTTTTCAGAAAAAATGTAACCACTTGTGTCATGGGCTTTCCACCAAGCAGTATTAATATTCTCATATTTGTGCCACCCTGCTTCTTTTAGTGCGTCATTCAATTTATTCCTGGATCCTTCATCACTAAGCTCCAATGTTAATAATAAATATGCTTTCATTCATATATCCTCTAGTTATTTAATAAAAACCACCAGATAGGTGGCCAGTATTAATATGGGGTCAGATACGTAGTTTTCAATACCAGTGTTTAAAATTGAGCTTCCATCAAAACTAACGCTATTTCTTGGAGCAACCATCCAAGAGTCGTATGCGACGCTTTTTTGCCGTTCGCGCCGTTCTGGAAATTGCTTCAATATTGGTGTATAACTAACGTACTGGATTGAGTGGCCCGACCGGCTGTGCCGAGGATAACTACTCATCCCCAGAGTCCAGCGGGATGAGCTCCCTGCCCCATCAGTGGTGGCGCACGGATACCTTTGAACGATGTTACTGGATGTTGCTGCTTTTAACATAGGCAGCAAAATGCTTGGTTAGTAGTCGCGAATGCTGACTGGGGTGCGCCCGCAAGGCGCAATATAAATCCAGGATTTCATTATCCTAGCGCTAGGATACTGACATGGAGCATAGCCCATGAATGTATCAATTGCGATAAATGTTGATTTAGCAAAGATCATTTATGCAATAGCATTCTTGCTGTTCATATTGATTTAATCGACTAAAGTCCTCGCAGCAATGCGGGGCACCCCTACCTCCCCAAACTTCTAAGAACACCTGTCACAACACCCCAAATAAACAGTTCGCTGCCCTCTTTTATCAGTATTGGCTCAAACTTTTCATTTTCAGGTACCAACCATGTGCCGGTTGATTTTATGGATAAACGTTTAACAGTCAGATCGCCATCAACTACGGCTATGACGATATCTTTATCTCTTGGTTCAAGGTTTCGATCGACGACAAGGGTATCTTTATCGAAAATCCCCGCGTTCTTCATTGATTCACCCTGAACACGAACCAAAAACGATGTAGTTGGGCTTTTTATGAATTGCTCATTTAGATCAATCATGCCGTCAATGTAATCTTCAGCCGGTGAAGGAAAACCTGCCACAACATTATGTGAGTACATTGGTATGGCCACCTTTGTAGCTGGCTCATTTTCATAAATCTCTGTTGCTTTCATTTAGAATCCTACGAATACATGAATCCATATTTTAACTGGATTGAATTACAAAAAATGGTTTTGAGTTTTTGTAATTGGAGCCTGTAACCATAAACCTGAGAAACTGTTTCAACCCCAAAAAAAAATAATAGAGTTGCCAAGTATATTTCCGACGATAAAATTGTATGAGATTTTATGGGGACAGAGGATACGGTCATATGGAGGCGTTTAATAACCGAGAAATAGCTTTTGCTATATGGCTATTTATTTTCTTTACATACGCCTTTTTAAAAAAGGATATTCGTGATGGTTTCATATCTATCTGGAGAGCCTTTGCTAAGAAGTTAATAATAATCCCCTTTTTCTTACTAATTATTTATGTACTTATATCTATATGGTTTTTGTGGCAGGTTGGCTTGTGGGATTTGAGTCAAGTCAAAAGCACCCTCCTATGGTTCTTTGGGATTGCAACAATAACCTTTTTTCGAGCCCACGAGATAGCTGATGATCCTAGCTACTTTAGAAATGCGATAACGGACAACCTAAAAATCATTGTGCTCATTGAGTTTCTAATCAATTTTTACACCTTTAACTTATTTGTTGAACTTTTTTTTATTCCATTAATAGCATTCGTAGTGATTCTTCATGCCTTTTCCGCGACTGATAAGAAGTACCTTCCTGTCCAGAAGATACTGGATAATCTTCTTGCAGTAATTGGGATTCTAATTACTGTATACGCAGTATATAGATTAATTATTGATTTCCAGGAGTTTGCTCAACCACAGACAGCTTTAGACTTTATTGTACCTATTATTTTGTCAATCGCGCTTCTCCCTTTTATTTTCATGCTACATGCCTATATGTCTTATGAAGGGGTATTTAACCGTTTACATTTTTTGATTAAGGACGAATTCGTGAGAGCCTATGCTAAAAGAAGTGCTCTTATCAATTACAAGTTTAACCTCTCCTCCCTAAGGCGATGGGCAGATGCTCTGTGCCGAGAACAAATTGATACCATTGATGATATAAACAGAATGCATAAGGAAGTAGCTCGCATAGAAGCGGAGGAGAGAAACCCTCCTTTAGTTCAGTTTGGCGTTGGTTGGTCACCATACAAAATTTCGACTATTTTGGAGGACAAGGGTTTAAAAGTAGGTCATTACAAGAAGATATATGGGAATGAGTGGTCGGCAAGCTCAAACTACTTAGACATAGGAGACCCCAAAATGCCCAACAACATTGCTTATTATCTTGAAGGTGATAAATCGGCAGTAAAAGTTATAACGTTAAAAATGAACATCAATAATACTGAAGAACGAGATAAGGCTCATAAGGCTCTTTGTGAACTGGCATCTTTACTACATATTCATGCTCTTGGCGTTGAAATAAATCAGCGCATCAAGAGGTCAATAATGAGAAGTGAAGATATTGAGGATTATGTCAAAACCAAAATAGTTAGAGTCAAAATTACGTCTTGGCGCAATAAGAAAGGCTATGATGTAATCTTTTCAATCTCAAACCCTTAACCATACCGTCGGTGGTGCCGGAGGCACTCCAGCTGATGAGTTGATGATTTGGAATGATCATATTGAGACAAGGCTTTAAGAGTCACAGGAACCAACCCGCTTCGGCGGGTTTTTTTATTGCCCAAATTCCAAAAACGCCAATTTGTTTTTTGTAATCCCAACAAAAAATGATCGGTTTGAGACAATGACCACATCAAATATGACAGAGAGAATTAGAGCAAAGAATGGGACTTGAACTTAAAAATCAGGACTGCACCAAAGTTTTTAACTTCGGGGGGCATATCAGCCGTGTGATTAAGCATTTAGACAATCTCTATGAGTTTGGCCCAACTTGCGTATTTGCTTATGTATCAGATGTGGAAAGTAGTCGTGTTTTGTTTGATAAGGCGCTATCAAATTTGACGATCGAAGAAATAAATCGTGGGCTAGAGCGTATCGAAACTTTAAAAAACCGTAAACGTGTCAGCCCTTGGCCAACTGATTTTTCTCAAGCTTGTATTGCCAGTGATGATGTGTGGTCAGAAATCAAAACCTATTACGAGCAAAACTATCATGATTGAACGAAACTCGCAGATTATTGACCAGATCATCAATGAATTATCAGTCCGCTTTAAAGGCGTGCGTGAATACCTTGGGCATGAATATAACTTTGATGTCCTAGCTCAGCACTTAAAGACGCTAGAAAGCGTAGAGTCAACTACCCCGCTTGCGCCGCTGTCGCTATCCACGCATCTTTCGATCGCAATAATTGAAACGGGTCTCTTTGAAATCCGAGTTTACAGTCGGACAAGCAAGGAAGCATGGAACCCTTTGGATGAATCGCTAGCGAGTTTCAAGGCTCGAAATATTGAGCATAAAGTGCAAGGTTATGTCGATGGCAAATCAACACCAGGCCTGGTTGAGGTAAAGGAATGGGTAGATGACTTCTTTTTGGGTTAATCCCCCAACCCCATATTGCCCAGTGAATGAAAAGGCTGGGCGCGTATATTTTGGCATTCGATTTAGTTTGTCTGAACAGGCTCAAGAGCTGGGCGCTAAGTGGGATATCCATGAACGGAAGTGGTATGTAGAATCAGCGCATCCCAACCTCGACCAGCTGCTGCAATTAAGTGGGTATCACCCATATTATTTACCAGGACACTGCAATCCCCATCAGCATGGCTGTTGCGGTTGTGCAAGCTTTAGGAGGCACTCATGAGTTTTATCATGGTTTCGTACCGCTCATTACCGGTACCAATAAAGAAACTGATCAAAGAGGCAGACTATGAGGCATTGAATACCGAGCTTGAAAAGGCTCGATATAGTGCCGCTGTTCGCCTAGCAGCGAAACACCATTATGAGCAACAAAACACTGGTAAAAACAAATGATGAATAGGATCATATCTATGCTGGGTTTTGGAGAAAAGTCCCAAAGCCCAGCTATTATGAAGGGCAAGTTTTACATTCGCCAAAGCCCCGAACAATTGCTAGCACCTCACCAAGAGGAGTTGGTCGAAATCAAAGAGCTAACCGGCCTGGCTGATGAGCACTTCAACTTTCTGTATCTAAAGCCACTCCAGCGTTATGTAGAAGCCATCCAGCTTGTACCTGCATCAGAAAGCTATCATCATGCAAGCGTGGGCGGCATGCTCCAGCACATAATGGAAGTACTGGTCAATGCGCTAAGAATTCGGCGTGGGCACATTTTGCCGCCGGGCGTTACACCAGAAGAGATTGAACACCGCAAAGACTTGTGGACATACCTCGTGTTTATCGCGGCCCTACTCCATGATGTCGGAAAAATAATTACCGATGTATATCTGGAGGATGAAAAAGGTAAGTCATGGAATCTACTATCGTCTCACTTGCAGCCAGAAACTTACCGAGTACGTTTCAACTACAACCGCAAACATAAGTTTCATGAAAAGCTGGGCGCGATCGCCCTGCATAAGATTTTCACACCAAAGCAAATTGAATGGGTGATGAGCAATGATGAAGAGGCTTGGTATGCTCTAAATCATTTTTTGATCGGTGATTATTCGAACGCGGGTGTTTTGCATGATATTGTTCAAAAAGCAGACCAAGCATCCGTTGTGGCCAACTTAGGCGGTGACA
>JACUUF010000039.1 GCA_014859465.1 Methyloprofundus sp. | reverse complement strand
TTGGCAAGAAAGTAGCCGCCCACTAGCATCCGTTGCTATTGCTGAGCTTTCACTACATACACCACCTTCAGAAACCACCAAAGTGGGCTTAATTGTCCTTGCTTCAAGGTTGCCAGCTACCTCTAAATTGCCTGATGCAAAAATCGAATCAATATTGACCAAATTCCGCGAGCTATCGATTATTGTTGTCCCACCCATATCAAACGCGTCGGTAGCCGACACGGTTGATGCACCGGTTAAATCATGACCGGCCATATCTAAATGAGTAGACATGCGATTCAACTCCGGGCGACCAGGAATCTCTTCTCGATACAAAAAGCCGGCGGTCAAATCATTATTCTCAAACCACAAAGCAACATGTGCACGTCCAGGCTCCATCGTGACCGGCTGGGTGTTACCGGCACAGTCTTCCCCGAGATGAGTATTATTACCATAATTTGCATGGCTTATAGCCCAGCTTCCACGTGAACCAATAATTGCACCAGGCGTATCCGTGTAGATACCACCAGCACTCGCGCCGATGCGCGAGACCAGATTGGAAAGTAAAAAATCATTAAGCTCTTGGCCACCTTGAGTCACAACCAGGCCTGTTAGCTGCCCGGGTGAGGGCTGCAACACCAATGCACAAGTTGCTTGCTGATACCCATTCACTGATGAATAACCGGCCTGTAAATAGTTTGTAGATATTAAATCCGATACACGGATAATCACTGGTTGAGAATCTGTCGCTAAAGACATGATTGCAGAATAGTTGTCACGTATGTATGCATTAGCCGCTTTTGACACCGACTGCAGATGACCTGCAGCGATCGCAACTTTCCGCTCCTCAAAATCATTTTTTTGAAATTGATACACGGTAACGGAAATAATACTCATGATAAACAACACAGCAACTAACTCAATCAAGGTAAAACCTTGTTGCCGCTGCTGACCAGCTAAATGTTTCATTTTCAATACCCCACAATAACAATAGCATTCGCCGGAATAATTGCCGGCAGTGAAATGAGTGTCTGTTGTCCACTGATTGAGACAAGTTGACCATTTATATTTTGACCCACCAATAAAGACCGGTATAACCGCTGATCAAGAATATCTGTGCTAATCCTTTGATCAGTAAAAACATAGAGCCGCTCATTAGATACTAGGTTGCCCCAAAGCCCTGGATTGACATAACCGTAAGGGTAATAGGGAGCGAGCGCCGCATCACTGACCTCACCAACAACACCAGGGTGGTCAGCCACATAATCAATGACTGCTTTTCTGTATGACAATAATGACGACACCATGGTGTTATCAACCGTAGCCTGATTTAAAGAGCGCATTTCAGTGGTTTGTTTAATGCCAATAATCGTTACCGTAGCAATAAACATTGCCAAGAAGGCTGTTGGCCACATAGGTTATCCTCTGTACAAAAGCTGATTAAACTGCTGATTGATTTCTTGCTGCAAGTGCGACCATTTGCGATCTTTAATCAACGATTTAACCGACACTTCAGAATTAACCGACAACCAGGTAATCTTAGGTATAACGTGATCACCATCCCGTTCCAATTTCTGGTGCAACACAATGGCCAGACCATTTGCCATCAACGATGAGATATCATCATGATTGCTTAATCCACTACTGCCTGATGTCGCTAGGTTAAAAAGGCGCTCAATACCGGATATAGGGCTATTTCCGTGGATGGTACTTAAAGAAAGCTTACCGTTTTGGGCCGCCTTTAACGCCTCATTCGCTGAATCAGCATCCCGAAGCTCAGAGAAGTACAAAATGTCAGGAGCCCATCGCGATGCAGAATGTATCGCTTGCGCGAACCCATCTTTCTCAATGTGTGTTTGGAAACAAATGCCACTTCCGTGTTGACCATGCAGCGGCAGCTCGGGCGGATCTTCAAGTGTTGCCGCGACGCCGCCAAACTTTTCAAGCCTCTCTGCAACAATCCCGGATGCTGTCCACGACTTGCCGTTGCCGAACTCACCAACAATTAACACCAAACCTTTAAGCTCAGGCGTTAATAGCGCATCGATGTATTGCTTGGTTTTAATCAGTTCAGACACTTTTTTTACACTGGACGGCTGGCGGCGTAAAACAAATACTGATCCGGCAATGGAATCCAGCAAGGAGCCGCGGTACGCAGTTCCATCGTGCTCAATTGCAAAATCAGTACCTTTATCCTTTTTTGAGATAGCAACTTCACACAGGTGTCGCAACCCCTCGACGACTGAAAAATCAATCATTTGAGGATTTGGGTTAAGTGACGGGCCGCGTATATATGCACTGTTCTCACCGATATAAAGGTCGGAGAACTCTAAGTCATCCAAGTGCTTAGTCATGGCAATACCTTTAATAAATGAAGTGCATGCGATTTGGTGTGTTTTCAGCGCAGGCCATAACCGCATCAGTTTGCATGTAAGGCGCTGTATAACCGCCTGAATCAACCGGCACGGACGATGGATCAGATGAGGATACGTTGACGCGTGTTGATGAGGCGGAGCTAAATAATTCAAGGCAAATGTCACCCGGAATATTGTTCAGCGTTACAACAAAACGATTTTCACGCCCCATCGTTTCAAGACTGCCACCAAATGCATGATGTAAGGTTCTGTTTGGACTGGTGCCACGCACAGTTAAACCTTGCGGCACCCGGTCAGATCGCACTATATATTCATCGAGAGCTCTTGTGCCATAGTTACCGCTAGCATTGCCTGATGAGTTTATGATTGCACTTACTTGTACAACGGCGGATGTCAAAGTATTGGTCTTAATGGACTTCATAACACTTGGAATACCAAAAAAAGCGCCAGCGGTTGCAATGGCAATCAGACCAAGTACGATCATAAACTCAACCAAGGTAAAACCGGCTTGCTTGCGTCGCGCATCCTCGTTTTTCATGTGTTTATTTTTTGTGTGATCCTCATTGATTTGAACCACGATTTTTTCTTGTTGGTTATTCATCTTGAACTCCTTTGATAAACCTAAAAATTTTGCATTTGATATTGTTGCATTTGCCCATTCATTGAATACATACCGAGTGCCATAAAAGCAATAACCCCGGCCCCCACTAACATCCCAACCAGGTTGAGCTGTGATACTTTTGAGCTAACGGTTTCAATACTTTCTTCAAGCCAATCATCTGCCAATGACTTTAACGCTTGATCAAAACCGCTATATTTTGAGTAAGTAGACAGATCATTGATGATTTCACGACTCGGAAAGTCGTAGCCGGCTTTAGACATTGCTTCACCAAGGTTGTAATCTCCTAGTCGTCTCGATATGGCATCAATCCGCGTTTTAAGCCATGGACTTGCATAAAGAGAGGTTTGCTTCAGCGCGTCTTTAACCGTAACACCGGCCTGTATCAGCGACGAAAAAGCAATCAACCAAGATACACCTTGCAACATGCTAAAAATGGCCCAAGGCCCAAAGTGATCTAGTTTGACGCGCAAGCCATCTACCCACCGGTTGAGCGACAATGAGAATGCGATTGAAAAACAAATAATCGCCACAAAAATCCACAAGATATAGTCTGCAAAAAAGCCTGTAACATTTGATACTGACTTAGCTAAACCAACCCAATGTATGCCTGGTGCGATTTCTTGGTACATTGGCATCATGAACCCACCGAATGCCGCTAACACAACGACAATGATGCTAATAATGAGTGTTGGATAGGTAAGCGCTTTAACAATCGTCGATTTGATTTTTGTTTTAGCATTAAGAATACCGACCAAGTTATCCAGCGTTTCAGCAACGCGCCCTGACTGTTCGCCGCCGGCAATAATGTTTTGCTCATCAGGCGGCACCCATCCAGTCAGTGATTTTGCAAAATTTTCACCACTGCCGGTTCGGCTCACCCAATCTGAAATGGCGATGGATTGCAAGTCAGTACGCCCAAACTGCTCAACGCGGCGAGTTTTTAGATCAATCAGCGCTTCTTTGACCGGCACACTATTGGCCAACATTTTTGATAATTTGCTGTAAAGACGCTTGCGCGCTTTAACATTTCTCTGGAAGCGCCACTGATTGACACTTTTCTTACTCGGAAGATTAATCATCGCCGACCATCTCCTTGATTTCCATGTAATCGATGTGACCATCCCGCTCAATGATTTCCATTGTTAACGGGCCAACCTCATACTCTGCGTCGCGCGGATCAAGCAGGCCTGCTTCAACTTTCTCAATTGCCGCATCGACAAGCGAAATAAAACCTTTCGACCCGCGCAAGTATTCATGCGCTTCTTGAACCTTATTGCTTGCAATCAGCTGCATGAGTTTGCTATCGGTGATTAATACTTCCGCTACTACGGTTCGACCTTTGTGACCAGTGTGGTTACAATGATCACATCCATCACCCCTGATAAAGATTTGGCTAAAGTTCGTAACTTTCTGATAACGCTTGAGCTCAGAGCTTTTAATTTTGTCGCTATGATCAATGAGACTTTGTTTGCAGTGTGGGCAGAGCTTTGGTACTAAACGCTGTGCAACAATTCCTGTCAATATCTTGTGGTCATGCAACAGGTACGTTGGCACATTAAGCTCACGTAGCCTGTATATTGCTGCGAGCGAGTTGTTTGCATGCAGCGTCGCTAAAACGACGTGCCCGGTCATCGCACCTTCAAACGCAATTTCGGCAGTAGATCGGTCACGGATCTCACCGACCATCGCGATATCCGGGTCTTGGCGCATCATATTGGATAGAGCCAGCTGAAGTGATTGCTCACGCTCCTCCTGTGTAGACCCAATATTCACCTTTATCGGGATTACCCCTGGCACAATAATTTCAGGCGGATCTTCGATCGTTAAGCAGTTTTTTGTGTAATCACAATCTTTCAAAATGCCATCGATATTGACAGCAATTGAAGTTGTTTTACCGGAACCGGTCGGCCCTGAAAAAATGACAATACCGTTCGGTAGACTTTGCAAATACTTCAATGAGTGAATTTGATTTTGGTTAAAACCAATTGATTCCAGCGTTCCGAAGTTTGCCGTTCGATATTGCAAACGATTAACACACAAGACACCGCGTGATCCATCATCAGTGGGTGATATATTGATCCGCAGAGAGTTAACATCGTCCGGCAAAAACTCGGCGTCATTAATTCGTGCGTTAAAAAAGCTGTTTTCTTGATAAATTTCCTTGTTTGCACCGGTAGACATTGACATGCTTATTGAATTAATCAGTGACATGCCATCTTCGTAAGTGCGGCTTAATGCTTTCTGTTCGATCAGCTTGCCATCCATACGGAATTTAATAATCGTGCCCACATTTTCAGTGATGTAGATGTGCAAGTCTGACGCCTCTGCTTTAGAAGCCAACTCAAACAACTCTTTTACAGAGAGTTGGGTTTGGGTTTTTTTGCCATCAGTCGTGTGACGCTTATAGAGCTTATTAACCTCCTCAGGTTCAACAAGTTTTTTTGTGTACTTGATGCCACGCTGCCTAATGCGTGACTCAAATGCCATCAGCAGGGCAGGGCTGGCACTCTTTGAGTAGTAAAGCTGTGCATTATCAGCACTGCCAAGCATGCACACTGACTTGCGCAACTCAGCATCAATGTTTATTTCACCGCCTTCAGCTGTTAGTGGTACACCGTTTATCATGTTCAAAACTCCTACTGGTAACTGAAGGGCTGCTGATCATGTGCGTTCACGACCGACTCTTGCGGAATGTGATTCGAGTCACCAAAGGCTAAAAATTTAGCTTGGCCATCTTTGCTCGCTAAGACACCATCATGCTCAACCTTAATGATTTTCCAGCCGTTTGCGCTATCCCCATTTTTGACACGCTGGGTAGTGCCTTGTCCAACCAGCAGGACTGCGCGTAAATTATCGACTCGACCCTCAATAGACATCACGACGGGTTCAAGTCTGCGGTTCGACACATTGCTACCCGTCCAATTGAGATTCAATGATGGATTTGATAGGTGAGGAGAGGGCATGCTTTCAGTGGTTTCAGCATTAAGCTCTCGACGTCTTTTTTGAACCTCTTCAAGCTCATAAAGCGCTTGAGCGAGTCTCTTTTGGGATTGCAACTTCTCTATTAACTCAGGACTGATTTTTTCTGGCAAATATAGGTCTTGTGCACTAATCACGCCAGCAAACGCAAACGCAATAATGGTGGCTACACCAGTTTTTCTAACGAACATAAAGGACTCCTTTGATTATCCACTTGCCTGGCTCAGATGATGCAAAACTTTCAATGACTAACCCACTTGGTGGCAATAAGGCCAATATCACGTCAACGCTCAACAAATGGGTTTGGATTTCAATACTCATTGGCTGAATTTGCTCAGGCGTAGGCTGTCCAGGCTGTCCAGGCAGACCCTGACGGTTATTTGATGTTGATATGTTGAGCTGAAAGCCATATCTTTGTGATTGGTTATTTAAGTAGCTTATTGCATCATGCTTGCCTAAGAGGTCATCGATTTTGACATCATGGGTTTTGTCAGCTGCTTGCACTATGCTTTGGTGTGATAGGTTATGTACGGCCCTGTTACCATCCAGGTCAATAACGGCATTCGGGTGATGATATAGTAAGTTTTCAACAAGCCCACCCATTCTTGACCAGGTAACAGTTGCGCCTTTCTCGTTGCAGCCTAGCGCTGTGTAATGCCAGCCGGACGGGTGTAGCTGTACACCACGTAATGTCACATCACAGTTTTCCCATAACTGCAGAGGCGTCGGTTTATTTGCCCAAGGCGCAATAAACTTTTCTTTTTGCGCAGCAACAGGTTGCACTTGCACCTGTCTAGCTTGCTCTATAAGGGTTTGGCGCTGCATGTTCTGATAATGCTCGAATGCGACCCATGCTCCAAAAGGTAGAGCCACCATCATCAATAGCGCTATTGCTTGACCAAGCGTCACGGTCAGCGGCTTTAGCGCATGCTCCTTTAAGGTTGCTGTCTCAATCAGTTGAGCAAGTGTTACATGCCTGCCTTCAGTAGACCAACTGGCGTCCGACACAAACTTAACAGCTTGCTGCAGTATGCTTAGGGCTGATTCATATTCCTGCTTTATTTGGTCACGATTACCGATCATTTCTCTAATAATGAGGCCTTCAGAAATCATAACAAGCAGGAATTGATCTTCAGGTAACTCAATGACCCCTACAATGTTGGCATCATTAAAGGCGGCTGGATCATTAAGTGTGTTACGCGCATACGTAAAAAACATTGAACCAATGGAATAATGTTGTCTGCTTAGTTCCTTTGCACAATCTTTCGACGCAAAGCCCACAAGGCCTGGCTTGTTTGATGCCCGGCTTTCCAGGGTGATGGCAAATGGCGCATCAACCTCTTTAGCCAGGGTTTTAACGTCTTTTTTTGTATAAAATGGTTGCCAGTACAACCCGGCAACATACCTGTTTTTCTCAATCTTGAGGAGTGTTGTTTCAGTCATATCTAATCCATGATCACAGGTTCAACCAACAGCAAGACCGTGTTGCGTCCACTATTGTTTTGCACGGAATTACCCAAAAAGCCCAACCACTTTGCAACGCCTGATTTCTGTGTTGATGAGCTTTCTTGGTCGTAGGCTGTAATCACAATTGTGCTTCCCGATTTTGCCCTGATTTCGCGATTAACAGACCGCGATTCCGTGCGCGGCAGCTCATATACAGTGTTGCCACTTTGTATGGTTTTCGTATCCACCAGACGCGACATATCAAGAGCAAGCTGTAGGATCATATCCTCGCCGTTTATTATGTTTGGTATAACGTTCAGGTTCAGCCCCACGCTAAACTGTTCTACCTCTTGGGCAGAAACGCTTTGTCCGCCATCCAGTGCTATTGATGACTGACCAAGGAATCGATCATTTGTGGTAATCGCGATAGGGGCGGGACGCCCATTCAGTGCAACCACATTATGATGCTGCACATCAGCAATCCTCGCTTGCTGTCTCAGCGCTGAGAGGAATAATTCAGAACCATTGAAGTCACCGCCATCAATCACATTGAATGACATCTGCGCCGCGCCAGCGGCACCCGGTACATTAGACGTTAAGTTTGCACCGACACCACTTGATATAGATGAGTAGATTGCGTTCCAATTGATGCCGAAGTTCTCTGATTCCGACGTATCGATTGAAATCACGGTAACATTGACAGCAACCTGCTTTAACACGGATTCATTGATGTATTTAAAGAATTGAGCCACTTGACTTTGCACAATCGGCGTGTCTGTCACAATAAAGTGACTGGTTGCAGGGGATGCGACAACGCGTCCACTTGGGGTGAGCATGGCTTCAATACCTTCTTTGACAGATTCCCACACATCAAGTCCTGAATAGCTGACGCCTGATTCAAACTGGGATGAACTGTTTGTTGATGCTTCGCTGCTTTTACCAACCACGGAGCGGTAATCACGCATACCGGGCATTGTGTTTAGTCTGTATAACTGTGACTTGGTTTTGAAAAAGCGAATCTTTTCACCATCATTGACCCACTCCCAATACACATTGAATCGCGATGAAGCCAGATTCAGCAACCCACGTAAATCGCCACTATATGAAAACTCCATTTTGACGGTATTATTTGTTGTCGCTCCGACTAATCCGGTAGTCGTTGTCGTTGTCGCGGCAGCGCCGGCGAGCTCTGCCTGATTTGTAATCCCTTGCTCAACAACAACGGGGATATTTGTAATTTCGGCTATTTTTGACGCAAGGTTATTCATTTCGTCATAAAAGCCGCGCAACGTATAATTTTCAGCCTCTAGCGCTAACTCGTTTTCGGTTTTGGTTTGAGTTACTGGCTCTTCGATTCTGTGGGGTATCCAGATGCTTGGCAGCCGAGAGTTCTCACGCATGCTTTTAGCGCTCTCGATTTGGTGAGCACGTACATCGATGTCATCGTTTACGCGCTCACCTAAGCCGCTGCAGCCGGTCATCAGTGTCGCCACAATAAGCGTAGACATTGTGACATGCACGCGCGTAAAAGTTAGCTTTATAGGGTTAGTCATGAGATGTACCTCTGGAAAAAATTCTTAGCGTTTTGCTGTCAGTGTAGACTGCATAATGGATGCCGCTAGCAGGCAGGCTGATTGATCTAAAAAGCACGTCCAGCGCGCTAACAAAATCATTGGCTGGCACGTTAACATCGACGCTATTGTGAAAAAGAACCTTACGATCTGTCTCAACATAAACAGCATAGCCTTCGCGCTGAGCCCACTCACGAACAGTTGACTCAAGATCGCTCTGCGTTCGTACTACCCATGTTTTCTCAAGTGATTCAGAAACCTGATCATGAGTACCGGCCACTTCACCTTCATCGTCTATTACAGCAACTTGATCAGGTTCGATAACCTCAAAATCACGATAAGACTCGACCTGAACAAATACCGGCTCTTCTGTCTCAATTGTGTCTGCAGGCTTGGTCGCAGTCTGACATCCTGAGATAATCAGCAGAACGGCTGCAAATGTAAGTCCGTGTTTAATCATTTAACTACCCCTGTAACGGTTAATTTATTAAGTGTCGAATCTGCTTGGGCTTGTATATTTATAAACAGCCCAGTTCTGCGAAGGTCAGTTAAAAGCTGATATATCGCATCATTAACAGAGCCGTTATATACCTTGCGTGCTTGTACCCGTATTGAAGCTGACTGACCATTGTTGTCTACCACACTGTACTTAAAGCGCTCATAAACGCCTGAGCGATTAACCCATTCATCCAAAAGATCCTCAACCAACATCCCTTTCTGAGCGGCCCAGGTTTTAATTGGCTCAGCGCACTTAATCACTTCTATTTCAGTCACACGCTGCAAGCGTATGGGCAAATCCTGATTGGGGTAGGTCGCACCAAGTGCTTGGATTGACAGCATGCGCTCGCTCAATCCATGTTCTTCAAAAACAACAGAGACAACCTCAGCACGAGCGCGCGACATAGGTATATGATCAGATTCCGACCCGGTTTGGTCGGTATACGAACGAATCTTAAAAGCAAGATCCTGATGTGATTTAAGCTCATTCACAACAAGCTCGATCTTTTGCAAATCACGATAATCAAGTGAATGTGAAGAAGGGGCATAGTAGATTGGAATTAAACTATGCACCACGTGTGGTGTAAGGCAGCTAAATTCACTAGCATGTTCGTCGCGTTGAACCAGATTAAAAATACCATCCGTGGTTCGCTGGTAAGCAGTCTCAACATAAGCACGATACGCATCACGCAATGTGAATGATATGGTGCGTGTGACCGGATTGGTGGACACATGCCACTGATTGCCCGCCATCACCTCCACAGCCTCAAGCAGTGAAATGGGCCCAATGTCACGATGCACCATTGGCAATTCTTGCTTAAGCAAGTAATCGATATAAGGATCTTGATGACCGCTTAATCGGTATCCTGATTCACGCAACAGTAAATCAAGCGCTTGCTCAATCGTTTCAATTTGGCGCGGAAAGGTCATTTTGACTTCGCTGCTTAACAGATTAAGCTGTACAGGCGTTGGCCCAGGCTCAATAGACGTGTAGCGCCCAATGCGCTCACTGGCAAAAACTGATCCAATCTGAGAAGCCAGCAAAACTGACACAGCAAGGGTTTTGATCTTCATAGATATTCCATAAAACTAATCTATGAAACACTATGCCAAAAAAAAACAAAGCCACCTCAAATCAAAAAAACAAAAATAAACACTTAGAATTTGACGCATAAAAAAACCGGCTAAAAAGCCGGTTCCGAGATATTAAGCAACACGCTCAATTAAAGCCGGTTGATGTTCATCAACTAACTTATTAGCATAACGCACCGCACGCGATGCATCCTGTGCCGCTTTAAAAATTGCCTTAGGATCATTCTTAAGAATTTTGATCCAATCCCCGATGTAGTGGATATGATCTTGACGCACTTCACGTTCCAAGCCCATCTCAGCCATCTTAAATGACGCAGATAACTCAGCCACCAATTCTTCAAAGGCGTACTTAGAAGAACCGAAGCGATCAAAATTCACAACACCCTCACGGGCATTACGAGACTGATGACCAGTCCAATGCCCGATTTCATGGAAAAGAGTCGAATAATAACCTAGCTCCGACTTAAATTTCCCACGCTGAGGCATTACTACCTGATCCGGCCCCGGCGCATAATGCGCCGAATTGCCTTGATGCACCAGCCTTAGAGAATCCGCAGAAGACTGCAACATTCTCACAAACTCCTCGGCCTCCAGGATAGGCTCAAACCCATCCCCAAGACCATGCGCCAAAGTTTGATTAACAGGCTCATACAACTCATCCGGCAACCCGGTGATTTGCTCAACATTAAAGTATGGCGCAAACCGATAAGACCAAATCACCGGCTCACCGGCCTCCATGGCTTCATGAAGTTGATTGCCTTCAGGCGAGATCAGTTTCTTCTTGCCATCAATCTCAACCTCAAGAAAAGGTCGAAGCCAAAAAACCATGGTTGACTTAGAGCCTTTATCTACCTTGCCGCCAAGCTCGTTTGCTTGCTTCATGGTTAACCATTTATTGGCTTCAAAACCATGCTCAACCATACTCATAGAACACAGCAACTGTGAAATACCAACTAAACGACGACCGGTTTTAGCATTGATAGCCACGGATTTCATGCGAACCCAAGGCAACTCAAACTTGCCATCAACACCCGCTTCAAGCGCAGCAACAATTTGATCAGTAACGTTTTGAAAAACTTTATCCATAGACATGATGTATCTCCTAATTTTTGAAACAAAAAAGGGGATACACCTACCCCAAGGGGATGATGTATCCCCATGGGGTTGAATTGAATTAATCGTTAATATTTTCCCAAGATTTACGCTCTTCACAAATGATAAGATAATTGCTTAATCGAGTTGTAAATTTGGGGCTATCAACATGCGTGGCTGAAGCAATAGCCAGCCAGCGTTTTTCAGCCCGTAAAAGTTTACGCAATTTGTCCTGAACACTCATGACAAACCTCCTAATACTTGATAAGCCTTATTGAGCTCAACTTGAACGTCGTCCACAATCCAGTCAATTTCATTATTCACCCAGTCCTTCGAGTGCTCAATGAGGTGGCTAATATGTTTCTGAAGTTCATCGAATTGATTGTTTATATCTGACATGATGTATCTCCTAATTTTTGAAACAAAAAAGGGGATACACCTACCCCAAGGGGATGATGTATCCCCATGGGGTTAAAAATAGAATTGTAAGCATGACTGCACGATCTAAGATCGTTACCGGCTAACGCAGTCGTGGGCCGGTTAAGGGTGCCAACAATGTTGGCCTAAGCTCCACAACGTGGATCTTTACATCAACCGATTTTAAAGCCAAATCGCTTAATGTAAAGACCCGCACCGAAGTGTGGGTTGTACGAAATGTTAATCAAAAAAACTAAAGAGTGCGATGCTCTTCTTGGCGCTTTTGCTTGGATGCTTTTGTAAAAAGCAAAGCTAATCCAAATAAACCAAAAGCGACGAGCAGTGCAATTCCTGTAGTGAGATATAGCATATACCCACCTCCTAGTGATTGGTTAGATTCTTGACCATGATTATAAGCCCTAGTGCCACAAAAACAAAAGAAGCTGTTAAGCGAAATAAAATTTCATCATGGCCACTATGTCCATTTATACCTGACAAAACACCAAAACCTCCTGCTGAAATCGACACGATTGCTAAGTCGTAAGCAATTTTTTTGAGAAGCTTTGGCTGACATTGATTTAGCCAGACACCAAATCGAATCAATCCAATGTTTTGATAGCAGATAAACTAAAACACCAATGAACCAGATGAGCGAAAAGATTGCATATAATTCAATGAATAACATACAACCTCCTAACCGACCAGGTAGCCATCAATTCGGCCAAATCGCGCCGCCTCATGAACTAAAACCTCACTGACTTTGTGAAGCTTGAGATCTTGAACTAAGCGATTCATATGTGTTTTTGGGTCGTAAGGCAGTTCAATGGACTCAAGCTCATCAGAGCCATCCATCAAACCGACATGCATAATAGGCTCTGAGCGCAAAAAGCGCGCTTCAAACATATAGCCTTGAAAGAACCAATTTAAACGAAAACCCATATCATCGGCTTTCTTGCGAGACTCCACAGCTTGCGCCATAAAGTCTTTAACGTGATTAACAGTGACCAGCATGGTGCACCTCCTTTAAGAAATAAAAAAGGGGATACACCGACCCCCACAGGGATGATGTATCCCCATGGGAATAGTGATTAAAGCCAATCAAGCTCATCACACAGTTTAGAAATAACGGCAATCGCTGACACGAATGACATAACGACGATCATTACAAGAATTAACTCTTCCATGACGAATCTCCAATAAATAGGGATTCGCCACCCTAGTGGGATAGAATCCCACTAGGGTAGAAAGTTATTGAGCATGTGCAATATCGCGAACAATGCGCCCAATAAATGGAACGCGTCTGTATTTCTTAACAATACGCATAATCATAATGCTGTAATCAACATTAGGCTCTGCACTGGAATGCAGCTGAACCTTTAAACTGGCTATTTTTTGAATATCTTTAAAAATGGACATGGTATATCTCCTAATTTTTGAAACAAAAAAGGGGATACACCGAACCCCATAGGGATGATATATCCCCATGGGGTTGAAAATAGAATTGTAAGCATGACTGCACGATCCGAAGATCGTTACCGGCTAACGCAGTCGTGGGCCGGTTAAGGGTGCTTGCAATGCAAGCCTTTTGTGCTCAAAGAGCAACAAAATCAAAATAACTTGCCGCGTGACCCCTGTAAAAAGGGATCACGAAGGAAATAATCTTGATTTAAAAAATGTGAATCATCATCCCTAATTCATCACATAGTAATTATGAAATTCATGGCAAGGCGCATCTGCACTAAGGGGCAGCCGAGCAACAGACAGACTGCATGTCTGTGCAGTGGCCACAGGCCTTATCTAAACCTAGCCAGCTTAGATAAGGCCTGTAAACCAAGCACAAGCTTTGCAATTAAAGATATCGCCAAAGTAGGTGGAGGGTAGATATACCCTCCTAGCAGTAACCGATCCCTCGGTTGTGAAATGGGGCGTTGCAGTTCCAAGTGACAACCCCGGAGCATGACACCACCTTACGGCTGAGGCTTTCGGGTGTCGTGACGCCTCTAGTTGGGTGCCAGCAATGCTGGCCTGTTGCTAGTTACGCACTAGCGAGCGGGAAAACAAAAGATAACTTTAGACTACATTTTACACCAAAATTACTCGAAAACCATCTTGTATCATTAAATGGAAAAGGAGGGCGACCCATAGGGTCGCCACTTGTGACTTACATCACCACCTTTAGAACCTTGTTAAAAGGCAGGTGGTGCGTATAATAAGAACACAAGAATTATGAGAATCGAAGTAGTGGTCGCTCTCATAATATCTCCTATAGTGCGGCATCGAAAGGTGCCGTTTCCTTTTCTGGCCTTATGCCAGCCTTTAGAGTGCCACTACTCACTCTTGCTAGATACGGCATCCTCAAACGTAATCTGCCCTCGACAAATGGTATAAGCCATACATTTTGCCTCCGAATCATCCCATCCATACTGATTAATTAACAGCATGGCATTGTTTGAACAGCAGGTATTGAATGTGCTGCGCCATTGCCCGCCCATACGTCGATCATATAAATCAACAAGCCGGGCAATCAGCGGCCCATCCAACTCAACGACAGCGATATTACGTTTAACCAAATGATTGCTAATCCATCGACGACCAAAATCATCCTCATGAAGCCATCTGCCGGTTGGTTTTAACCCGTTAATGGGCTCACCTCCTTCAATAACAACTTTGTGATTCAGGTCTGGGATCAGTTTGCGATAAAGGTATGACCCCCTATCATTTAGCTTTGAGATAAAGAACTCTTCATCACCACGAAGAAGTTCGATCTTGCCCCATGCGGGCAGAGTAATAATGCGTGACATAATACACCTCTAAAATTAAGAGGGGCGCACCCACCAGGGGACACACCCCTGATGGGAAAAGAAAAAAATTAAACCGGGATCCACTTTTCAGCGCCATCGACATTGTTGCCACCAACAGCCATAAGTATGTGATCCTTGGATACAGCATAAACACCAGGTCGCCAGTCAGAAGGGATTGGCGGTTCTTTAACCCAGCCATTGACCCTTCCTTCAAAGATAAGAACCACACCACCTTTATAATCATAGTCGTGTTGTTCAACCCAGTGTTTAGCGATACTATTTAACTCCTGCACAAGCAGTTTTTGATAATCCATATACAATCTCCAGATGTAAAAAAAGGAACCGAAGTTCCTTTTTTTGTGGTTAAGCTACTGGTTGCTGAACCGGAGCCGCCGCAGGTGCTTGCGCAACTGGAGCTGGTTGATTATCAACCGGCCCTTGATCTTCACGCTCTCGCTGATAAACAACGTTACCGTTGATTTTCAACTGATTTAATCCGATCAAGCGACCTTTAATGCCAGCAGCAATTGAGTTATCGTGCTTAGTGAATGTTTCCGCATAAATATCACCAACAACGCAAACACCTAATACTTTAGAGTTTTCGTCGTTAATGGCACTTTCATGCTGTTTTAACAATTCACACACTTCCTTGTTTCTGATAATGGTGTCGATATAAGTATATTCGACCTCATCAGCAGAACCTCTTAAAAATCCAATTGTCACGGCACAAAAAGGCTGTGATTTTTTACCTTTTGGATTAACTAAACGGAAACGATTGATATAACCGATACCTTTAGTGTGAAGGTTAAAGAAGTTGTTTTGAGCTTGGTTATTTACAGTAGTCATGATATATCTCCTAAGATATTAAAAAATAAAAAAGGGATACATCACGACCCATAAGGGAAGTTAGTATCCCTTATGGGTAAAAAAAATTGATTTGAACATGGTCTCCGCAAAATGCGTGTCAGCGAATGAGACCGTGGGCTGACGATGGGTGCCAACAATGTTGGCCTTTGTGCGATCATAAGATCACGCAAATTTCAGTTACATTTATATCAAATAAAAAATTGCATTGCAAACCATTTCATCGATAAAAATCTAACGGCAATTAACCTTAGTATTTAGTGGTTGAACGCTTGGTTTTACTGGTTTTTTTGCGTTTACTAGCCCCCATGAATTGATCAATAAACTCACTGCAAATGCCTGAATTAGTTTCAATGCCATCAGGCAGTTCGACACCGTTTTCATCTGCCAACTTCTGAGCAAATGCAAGCTGCTTTTCTGTTGGCGGTCGCTTAGCAAACGCCAATTCACGATGCTTATCAATCCAGCCAGATAGTTTCAATGCACTTGATAGCACATCCGAACCTAACGACACACCCAATGTTTGAGCTAGACCTTGCGCGTATTCAAGCTGCTTATCCGATGGTTTAAATGATGCCTTATAGGCGTTAGCATTGGCCTCTAAAAAAGCAGAAACAGCCTTACCGGAAGTTAAATCAATATCCAAATCAATACCAAGCGCATCAGCCATTTTTTTAGCCACAGCGACTTGCTTTTCACTGGCTTGATAATCACGCTCTTTAGGTGGCAAGAAAAAATCCTCACCCTCACCAACATAACCAAAGTGTGATGACAAATCTTTAACCACTGACTGAAATATCTGTGTCACGCAGTTATGATAAGAATCGTGGCCACTGGACACAGCATCCATCTGATCCTCTATCTCAGCCGTGAAGTTATACTCCATAAATCCAAAACCATCGAGCGACCGGCGAAGCACCATACCGGTATCGGTGGGTACCAACTTTTTCTTGTCAATCTTGACATACTCACGCTGTTTAATGTTTTTGATAGCAGGAGCCCAAGTGGAGGGTCTACCAATACCCAATCGTTCTAACTCACCCAACAAACTCGCCTCATCAAACAAACTGGGTGCCTTGGTTTTTTTATCTTGAACAGCACCCTCAATGACATCGTAAATATCCCCTTCATTAATCGGTGGCAACACCTTATCCTCACCTGCACCGCTAACAACCATAAAGCCCGGTTCAACCAATACGGATCCCTTGGCAATATACTCAAACCGACCATCATCAGACACCAGCTTTACTGTGGTCTTCTTTAACTTAGCCGGAGCCAATTGACAGACCAAAGCTTGCTTGTGAATAAGCTGATAGAGCATCGCCGCACCCTCGCTAACATCCGATGCGCTAGTCACGCTAATATCAGTGGGTCTAATTGCTTCATGCGCCTCTTGGGCGTTTTTAGATTTGCCTTTAAATTTATTTGGTGTAGCAGGCAAGTGGAGGTTTTCGGATTGCGCGTAACTGCGAATCATCGCAACAGCATCATCTGACAACTCAACACTATCAGTACGGTGATATGTAATAAGTGCAGCCTCATAGAGTTCTTGAGCATACTTCATTGCCTGCTCAGTATTCATGCCAAGTTTTTTAACAGCGGCCTGCTGCATGCTTGAAGTGATAAAAGGAGCGGGTGGCTTTTGCGTGGCATCTTTGTGTTCAGTGGCCACAACACTCACTCTGTCTACATCGGCAGCCTGCACAGCAAGATCTCGGTCAAAGTTATAATCATCACCGGCGGGTAAATACGGCTTGGTATTCCAATCCGCTTCAAACCCATCAAGCTTAATCAGAGCGCCAAAATAATCACGCGATTTAAAATCAACAAAGGCCTGATAGCGATCCGCAATTAACCGAACAATGATCGACTGTACACGACCGGCTGAGAGCCGCATATTATTCGCGCGTGATACAGCAGGGGAAACCGTATAACCCACAAGCCGATCAATAGCACGGCGCGCCTCCTGTGCATGCACAAGGTTCATGTCAATCTTGCCGGGATCGGATAGTGCTTTTTTAATCGCAGACTCAGTGATTTCAGCATACTTAACACGATAAATTTTTGACTCGGGTATTTTAAGCATGACAGCCAGATGCCAGGCAATCGCTTCACCCTCGCGATCCAAATCCGTAGCAAGATAAATCTTATCTGCATTGGTCGCAGCGGCTTTAAGCTTACTGTAAACACCTTTACCTTTATCGGTTAACTGATACTTTAACCGCCAGCTATTAAACTCAATCCCCATTTCTTTGACCGGCAAATCTCGAATATGACCGACAGATGCCATCACTTTCCAGCCTGACCCCAAATATTTTTGGATAGACTTCACCTTGCCTGGCGACTCAACAATAAATAAATTCATAAGATTTAACTCCATAAAAAAACGCCCCGAAAACGGGGCAAAGACTAAGGGAGAAACGACAGAGGAAAAAGTGTTTTAAAACGGTTCGTCATCACCATAGAAAGGCGGTTCATTATATCCCTGCGATGGTTGCGCAGGCGCTTGCGCCGCGCCAGGCTGCTGTCCGCTAGATTGTCGCATTTGAATAGATTCAACACGATTTAACATTAAAGAAACATCGCCAAGACGCGCCGAAACATTCAATGAAATAGCTTTTTCACCACCTTCTTTACGGTCATACAACCCAGCAGTCAACACACCTTCAACTCTAACGCGCATGCCTTTTTGCAAAAGCTTGAGGCTATTGAGAGCTTCCATATTATTGTTAGGTGCCCATACTGTGATGTTGTACCAATTTTGAGAACCTTCCCGAACAGATAACTCACCGGTTTGTGGATCACGCTTAAATTCTTCACAGATCATTGTGAACTCAACCAGGTTATATGCACCTGATTTAAAAGTAGGGGTTTGACCGATATTACCGACCAATTTAATTTCTTGATTTGCCATAAGAACCTCATCAATAATCAATACGTTTAGTAGAATTGCAAGCTTATTAAACCATTTGAGATGCTTAAGTTATTCATTACAAAGTTAGACTTTCGATATTTAAAAAAAACCACATTTATAAAAATGATTCCCATTCAAACTTTTGTGACCCCCGGTCACAAAAGTTTGAATGGGAATCATTATCAATCTATAAATGCCTGAGGCAATATTTCAAACTCAATCATCATTCTGGCGACGCACACCAATCAAGGCGGGCGTTTTGCGCCATGCTTCAAAGTCATCAATAAAAACTTTAAGACGACTTATTTCAGCGAACAGATATGACAATTCATAATTAAGATGATTTTTCTTAAAATCAAACTCAATAATAAGTGCAACTTCATGTCGGCTCATGCCGGCATTAAACAAGATCTGTATGACCTCACTGGTCACAAGCCGAAAAGACTTAGCTGCATCAGAAAAGTTGTACACTTTAGAGCTACTCAATCGCCACTTCAGAGCCCTAGCAGCAGTATCGGATGAGCGATGCAGATAAATGGGCTTAGACTTAGAAAAAGCAGCATTAAATTGCTCAAGCAATAATGCCACATCATCAGACACTCGCTCATACTTAGCTTCCATAATACCAAGCAACTGCTTGGCATCACGAATACCCCGAAAGGGCAGTTCAAGCGCCCGTCGAAAATCATTTAATCCAACGTTATCCATAAACTCATACTCAATTAAATAATAAGCCGATCATATCACTGACCAATCAATAGACGACCAACTAGAAAAAATCATAATCCACTCTTAATCACGCAGTGATTAAGCTCGCCCGCGCCCATCCCTCGCGGGCCAAGCCAAACTCAACATCATCTGGAAGGGAGAGGGAACCCAAAGGGTTGCCTCTCCCTTCCCTTAAGGGTTATATAGGAACCCCCATCATGAAACACTGCGCCACCCGTCATGAGGGAAGCCCCCTCATGAGGCATTCGCCATCATGAGAGAAAAATCCCCGCGCCATGCCTTGTCAATCAAAAATGATTCCCATTCAAGTTTTGTAACCAGTGGTTACAAAACTTGAATGGGAATCATTATCAATTTATAAATGCCTGAGGCAGTTTTTTAGAATCAAGCCCCACACCCACCCATCCACTAAAATTACCGTGTAACGAAATATGAGTCAGCAGGAGAGGGTAGTGAAAGATGATGCAGACAACCACACGATGGAAATGCAATTAAGACTTGGCGCAAAAACCAATGCCGAGCGTCAAAAAGAATATCGCCAGCGACACAGTAGCTTGGATCTGACACGTCGATTGGATTTAAGAATTGGCACAATGGCGCATGAACAGCTAGCGCAATTGGCGCAAGAATATGGATATACAAAAAGAGAGATGCTGGAGCAGTTAATCAACCAGGCCTGGCTGCAGGCATTACCTGATGAGCAAACCCTTACTCATCAAACAATTCAACCACACAACTAACAGACACAGTGATAACCTGCTTACCTTCTTCCACAACCGGCGCAGTATCAAGCGCCATTGTGGCCATTGGAATATCTTCAAAGCATCAGCCAGCAGATCCGATTCAACATCGAAACGAACCGCAGGGCTGAGCGCCATGGCCATGGACTGATACACTAAATAGGTTTCGAGTTGCTGCAAAATATCAGCGATCGGTAAATGCACCGATAAGGTTAAGAGCAATTAAGTGCTGCCGCCACATCAAATCAGTGTGGCGGAGATATGACATGAGTTTAACTTTTTTGGGCTTTCTTTGCAGCTATCGCCGAATTAAAGCCCAAGATCCGTTTCTTAGTTTTTGTTGGCAAGTGGATAGGGGTGAAGTTAACAATCGATTTAGGTGGCTCACCCATCGCTTCGCTGGCTTCGGTGTAACGCGCAGTCTTGTTGTTATAATCTTCAAGCGAGCAGCCTGTTGCCCGAAAACCACGCAGATCAAGTAATATACGGCGCATCGTTGAGGTTAGATTTTTTCGATAGCGCTCAAACTCATCAGGCGTGATCAATGCAATATGGCGCAGATTGATCATTTTCGCAGCAATTCTATCAATTTCGATTAAGTTATACACCACAAGATAGGTGTAAGGACTGGCAAACTCTATATCCACCTCAACTGGCTTAGTTGCCTCAGACTTGCCTAAATCAATTCGGTCGCTCACGCCGGTAAACACCTCATTAAGCTCATCATCTATCGACCTTGTGACATCTTTTGCTTTTTGCAGATTATCTTCTAGTTTCTGAATCCACCAATTTGCATAGATATCGCCGGCGAGCGCCGCTGCCCAAACGCGTTTAAGCATATCAGCATAAATCGGCAGGCCTGGTATCTCAGCAATACCGGCTTCTTTATCGCCGGCACGACCTTTGAATATCATAAGCCCAACTTTAGTATGCAGGTTTAAGCTTTTATCGGTGCGTATAAGACCAGGGTTCTTGTGACTAGATAAAACTTCTGTTTTGGTACCGGGTAACGCCTTGTGTGTGCTTTTACGCTTGACCTCAACAGGCGCTTTCTCACTCGCGCCGGTTCTTGGCTTGGTTTTTGGTTGCGCCTTAGCGCCATCTTGTTGCTCAGACATAATGAAACTCCTTGCTAGGTTACAAGAAGAGATCATACGCTTAAACAATAAACGGGCATCAATTCCAAGAAATCAAAACAAATTGTTAGATTTTTTGATGTATTGCACTATGTCAGTTCAACCCGCACGGTCTTGCCAAGTGCATTGGCTGCGCCACTAAGAGTAGAAAGAGTTAGGCTTGTATCATGCTCATCCAATAATCTGTTAAGCGCTGCACGACTTGTATGCATTTTTTTGGCCAAAGCTGTTTTAGTTAGCTTTTGTACCTTCATTTCTTGGGCAATCTGCCATGCAATAACACGCTTAATGGCAACAGAGGTTGCTTCTTCAAGCAGGCCTTCCTCCTCCAAGAAATCATCAAAACGGCTTCCAATAAATTGATTCATGTCACTTACCTCTAACTTGTTTCAAACGTTGCTTTGCAAGAGTTAAATCTTCTTTTGGCGTAGCTTGAGATTTTTTAATAAAGCCATGTAGTAATACCATTTCCGCGCCCTGAACCGTAAACAATATACGCGCAATTTTGTTAACTAAATGTATCCGAACTTCCCATAAGTCTTTGTCGAGTTTGCGAACCAAGGGCATACCTAATGGCCAGCCAAATTGAACCGTCTTAACATCCTCACCAATGGCTCTTTTTTCGTCAGGTGATAAAGAGCGCAGCCAATCTCTAACAGGCTCGTTACCATTTTCAGAGGCATAAAACATAACAGTTAATGTGGGTAAATTCATAAATTGAAGTGTACCAATAATGATACGAAAAGGCAACTAATCTGACCCGCCTTCATTAAAGCCTTCGGTATTAAGTCTTAAGTTTCTAATTGCAGGGTATAACTTGCTGTTTTCGTTTATTTCGATTATTATTTGATCTGGGAGCTAAACGAAATAAACGAAATGTTACTTTGTTTAGTTTATGCTTGGGAGAAATGGAGAAATGAGATGTCTGGTATGAATGCAGTAGTACGCAAAGAAGTGCCAAGTCAGCATGAAAGAATGATCGCGCGTCAAAGTGCGCGAACTTTGACGGCTTTAATGTCAAATAGTTTGGAAGAAGTAGAATTTGACTTAAGTGCAAAATCAGGTGACAAGACCCATGTCACACTGCCTGTGTCTGCATTAAAACTTCTGGCTGAAATCTTGGCTGAAATTGGTAATGGCAACATGATTACCATCACACCCATTCATGCGGAGTTGACAACACAAGAAGCTGCACAAATTTTAAATGTATCGAGACCTTTTTTAGTGTCATTACTTGAAAACGGAAATATTCCATTTACAAAAGTTGGCACTCATCGAAGAGTCAAGTATCAAGATCTGATGGATTACAAACAGGGTAATGAAGCAGAACGCAATGCCGCTCTGGATGACCTGGCCAAGCTATCACAAGAGCTTGAAATGGGGTATTAAATGAAAAATAGCTTTACGGTAATTTATGATGCCAATATTCTTTATCCAGCACCATTGAGGGATATTCTAATGGAGCTTTGTAGAACCGACTTATTTCGGGCTCGATGGACTGAAGAGATTCATCAGGAATGGATAAGAAACGTTCACGAAAATAAAAAAATACCGTTAGACAAGCTAAATAAAGTTAAAGAGTTAATGAACCAAGCTGCTGAGGGTTGCTTAGTAGACGGTCACCAAGATTTGATAAATTGCCTTTCACTTCCTGACCCTGATGACCGTCATGTTCTCGCAGGTGCGATTAAATGCAATGCGGATGCCATTGTCACTTTTAATCTTAAAGACTTTCCAAACGATATATTAGTGCAATATGAAGTGGAAGCTATTCACCCAGATGATTTTATTACCGACTTATTTGATTTGTGTACCCCAAAAGTTGTTCAATCAATGAGAACGCACCGTGCTAGGTTAAACTACCCGCCATTAACACCAGATGAATACATTCAGTGTTTTGCTAAACAAGGCTTGACTAATACCGTAAGACTTTTGGAAGTCTACAAGACCATTTTATGACAAATAAAGACAGGTTAATACAACGCGTAGATTCAATTATAGAGGGCGATTTTGCAGATGAGTTATTGTCACTAGCCTACACAGTTGAAAACGCTTTGCTCGCAGCAGGAGCAAAACCTGATACAGATTATAAAATTCTAGATTTATTTAAGCTTGCTGAACCCTACGCAAAAACAGTTTTCCAAGAGGGTCGTAGGATAAATAAAATTGTCTACAACCGTCCTGGCCCTTTTGTCAAAAGAGAGATCTAACCCATCAATCCTTGATGAACAACCTCTTCAAGCTGAAAGGTTTTAATCAAATCCTTCACGTAAAGTTGATCAACGGACTTCCTTAATTCAAATCCGGGTAAAGCCGACGGTGCCTTAACTGTTAAGAAATAAACAGAACACCCATAGGGGTCTTGCTTTAGATTAAGCAGAAAGTTGTCCGATGGTTTACCTGAAAAAGACAAACAAGTCTTGTCACGGTCTGAAATGCAGTTAAGAATTGTCATATCTAAAGCCGCGTCATAAGTTAATCGAGATAAATCCGAAATAAAAGCATGTTCCATTACATAACTCCTTGTTGCGTTAATAAAAATCATTAATCTGACCCGCCTTCATTAAGGCCTTCGGCCAAATAAATTGTGTATATAAAGCGTCCGACCCCTGGCGTGGCCGGGCCTACCCTCCGTTCGCGTTGCTCACTTCGCCCCGACGCAAACATGCCAACGGTAGAGTAGGTGGGATAAACCGCATTACCCATGAGAAAAGCCGCCCTGGCGGTCGGCGCGTCGGCCTAAAAATGGGGCGGCTAGCGCCGCTAATGGCATCATTCGATGCCCGAGCTAAAGGAGTCGCAATGCGACTACCTAAGTCCCTGCCGGGTGCAGTTATCTGATGGACAGCATTTTTAACATTTTGTGCGCCGTGGCCAAAAGCCTCCTTGATGCTAATGACGCCTTGATGAAGTGGCGTGTTGATAAAGGCGTGTTTGTATTTGGCTACGGTTTGGCGTGAAAGCTTGGTGAACGCCGCCAGGCGTTGAATGCTGAGCTTTTTACCGTCTTTGGCTAGGATGCGTGCAGCACGGCGTATTTTTGCCTCTGTGGCACTTTTGCGTGCTGTATGGGTGTGCTTGGCGGCTAATGATTGCTTTTTATTGAGAGGTAGAGCATTTGATAGCTTCATGACGCCTCGGTTTGCGCCTGATCCTGTGTATTTATCCCATGTCCATCGACATATCGATTTGACGGTTGCCTTAATTTGGCTTATGGACAAATCCGCGCTAAAACCCTCGGACTTAAAGTTGTTTAGTCTAAGTGCACGGTCTTCAATATCATCATGGAAGCTGCTGTAATCTTTGTGGTGGCTTTTCAATGCGTAGGCTTGGTGTCGGAGCCGTTCAAACAAATAGCAATGCCGCGAGTGCTCCACATCCTCAATATTTGCCTGCTTTTGGTGCCAAATCGAATCAAGCTCTAAGGTCAGATGTTTGGCCAAATCCCCTAGCTCATATTCGTAGCTGTGCAGCTCGGTAGTGCGCCACCAGGAGTGGAAAGGGGTTTTGGCCACCGGGCCACTATAAGACGGGTCAGCATCTAGCGCCTTGGCCATCGCCTTATAAACCGCTTTCATGTAGCGAATGGGTTTAAGGTGTGCGTTATCGGTTGTGCATACCGGCTTGATGGCATAGAAAAGGTGGGAGGAGCCATTCTTAGGATTGCTCACTATAAGATTAGGTTCAGGCAGGTCTGCATCTTCCCAGATCCAAGAATTAGTGTGATCTAAATCGAAAACGAGCCAACTTACCAGGCCTGGTTGATTGACCTGCATATATGGCTGCTTGACAGCATACTCACGCGGCAATACACGTGCGGCGGTTTTGTTGTCTGAGCATCTTGGGTAGTAGGGGGCCTGGTCTATGAGTCTAATTAATGATTCGCTCATCTAGTTAACTCAGCTTTAGTTTGCCATTGCCTTGAATACTAACTGGCGCGAGTTCGTGGTACCGGTTCACTACACCCCAAATAACTTTCAAGCTAATATCTACCGGTTCATCATCGCTTGCCTGTTCCTGCAACTTTTCGTTGACAAGCTTATGCAGCGCCAAGAAATCACTTGGCTCCAGATCATCAATATGTCTGTTTTTTAAGTAAGTGTGGTAGATATCCATGATCAGTCCTTCCTGATCGCTGTTAGCGGGTATGCGTCTGTGTTGGCGCACATTGAGCCGCAATATAAAGCGCCGCGTGGACGCGGCTTTTGATGTGAGTCCAAAAAACCGGTAAAGGAAGTCATTAGGTGCGCCGGCTAAAATACATTTATCAACCTGGCCTGCATCGCCGACATCTTTTAAGAATCGCGCCATAACCTCTGACGCCTGGATATCAAACAAGCATGCGCGGCGGTTACAAATCTCGTTAAGCTCTGCCATACTGAGTTTTGAAACGCGTTCGATCATATCTTGATCAAACCCCATGCTTTTAACGCGCGCCAGCTCACCTTCTTGTATGAGGTCATGGACGTAGCTCATGATGCCGAGATAGAGTGATTTCTGCTTTGACATGATTAACCTCCTATCCCAATCCAAATAGATTTGCCGGCTGCAAGTAGGCTTCGGCGAATCTTGCTGTGGATTGCAATAACATTGAGTGCGGATGTGTGTGCAGGCGACCCTGCTTGGCCAGACCAGAAGTCGGTATTGATTGCGGCCATTGATACCCACTGACCATTTTCAGAAAGCTCGTCAAACTCTTCATTCAAGAGCTTGCAAAGGTCATCCTCTGGATCGATGTGACTAAGGATAAGATGGCGTGATGGCCGGTCAGTCATGCCGGAGAGAAGAAAAACGGTAAACCAGAGTGACCAGGCCTGGTGAAAGCGCTCACTATCAGGTTCAATATCCAGATTGGGTGTGCCAATTAAAACCCACCCATACCCGTCAGATACTGGAGCTACTAAGTCATCAAGATCGGATTGAGCTAAAATTGACTCAGCGAGCTCAAACGCCTGAGCGCGCAGCTCACCAATAGTGAACTTTGGTTCATTATCATCTAATGCTTTATGAGGTTGGCTCAGCCCATCTTCTGACTGGCTACTCAATGGTTCACTATGGACATCATCTTTTTGATTTTTTGTGGCAGATACGGTGGTTTGCTTTGCACTATCATCAACCGGTTCTAGGTCAACCTCTAACACGCCGTCATCTTCCACCTCGTTAAAGTCATCATCACCAAAACCACTGCTGGACTCAGCGGGTTTCATGATGGGTGTGACATTTGAGTTTTTTGATGGACGCGGCTCGTCAATGGATTCAGTGGCTGAGTCAATACTATCAACCTCTTGGCCACCTTCAATGGCCTCGTAGAAGTAAATATCTAGCACCGAAAAATTAACATCAGCTTCATGGTGTAAACGGTCTTTTAATTCGGACTTAAGGTGATCAATATTGACTTGCTCAGCGTCGATCGCAGCCAAGCAGTCAAAAAACCATTGCGCCATTTGCTCGTCGCTAATACCAAGTGCCAGCTTTTCACAGACTTTTTTAAAGCCGTTTTCAATTTTTCTGATTTTTGAAATCACGGGCTTGCCGGCACCGGCATCAAGCGCCTCCCGCAAGTAGGGTGCGATGCGGTTTGCATACAACAATAAAGCAATATGGACATGGTTAATCGAATAACCGCGCTCCGCTAAAGCCTCCGAAAGACTCCGAACGCTAAGCTCCATCTGGACATCCGCTTCAATTAGTGCTTTCGCTTCCGTGACCGCTTTGGCGCGATCAATCAACATCAAGTTGCCACGCAGGTCGTTCTCGGTTAAGTGTGAGATTAAGGTATCGGTTTCAGAAACCCAGGGATCAAAGATCAATTGCGTTTTTAAAAAGCGATCCTCTTTGGTCTCGGTATACAGCTCTTGCAGTATCTGCAAGCGCGTATTGCCACCGGCTTTGACCGTGTATTTAGGGTCGCCAGGGCGACGGGTAATCAAGAAAGGTTGCTCAAGGCCTTTTTTATAAATCGAGTCTTTAATATCTTGGTACGATTCGTTAGTGTGCTTGCGTGGGTTATGCTGATAGGGCATAACATCAAACACACTAACAACCATCGGTGTACGACCGATCGGGTCTTGCGGAGCTAAATCCTGTCCACCGCTTATGCGTACCTGGCCCTCGTTTAAACCGGTGAATTGCTTTTTCTTAGTCATGTTATTTACCTCCCATAATCCCAACGTCTTGAGCCACGCCTGCAATCAGCTCAAGCGCTGACCCGCCTTTGCGTGACGTGGTACGCTCAATGCGATGTGCAGGCAGCATCTGAGCAACTGCATCGTTCCATACGGTTGCGCGAGGAATAATCGTTTGACATAAGTGCACCGGTACCCGGCAAACCTTGTCAAAATTCATTGTTTGGATTTGCTCGGCGTAATGCTTGGATACGGATGTATTTTCAACACGATTAAGAAGTGCGAAGAGTGGTGCGATTTCAACCCCAAGCCAGCTGGCAGATTCGGCCAGGCGATTCAGCATCGTGGTTGTATTGTGCAGGAACTCAGTTGCAGAGAGTTTGTCCGGGACAACCGGTGATAGCAAAGTGTCAGCGGCGATAACGGTCGCTTCTTGCAGAGGCCCGACCGCGCCCTGCGTATCGATTAGAATATAGTCATAGCGCGCAAAACGTTGGCGCAGGATGCCGCGCAGGCGCACTCGACCGTCCGGCGTATTTTTGACCCAGTTTTGCAAATCACCACCCGGATCATCACTGATGACTAGATCAAGGTTCTCTTCGATTCTGGATGCCACCATGTCAGGCGTAACCTGAGCATTCGATATCAGTGTTTGCAGGCCAAATTCTGCGACATCATTAATAGCGTAATAAGAGGAGAGGGACGGCTGCACATCTGCATCAATCATAAGGGTCTTAAACCCTTGATCAGCGAGGTATGCACCAAGATTAGCAGTTAGCGTTGTTTTACCAACACCACCTTTTGTTGACACAATTGATAAGATTTTTTGATTCATAACGAACTCCAGTTAGTCGATAACTAGATCGCAAGTTCGTTATGGCCTGCTAGGAATGTTTACTTTTAGATTGTCTGGTTAAGCTTAATTTGATATGGATTATTGGCTCATAACCCGAAGGTCGTAGGTTCAAATCCTGCCCCCGCTACCAATAATAA
>JACUUF010000237.1 GCA_014859465.1 Methyloprofundus sp. | reverse complement strand
TTCTTTTTCCAATCTCTTTTCCTCTTCCACCATTCCCAAAGGGCATACAGGTCTGGTTGTTTTAAATGTTAAATTTTAAATATTTAATAGCCACTAGGTTTTATCCCCGCCGGTGGAGTTTTCACCTGTTTGCCTTTAGATTTTAAAGACTCACCGATTTTATCTCGCCGAAAATCATCCCGCTTTAAACATGTAGCATTGACTATTTTTATGAAGCTGTTCGATAGCAGCAATCGCTTTTTGCTTACCATAAACCTCACTCACCGTTTTAAAAACGTGTGCATATTCATTTTTTAGGTTTGTCATGAATATGCCCGTATCATCGCTACCAATGACAACGTTTGGCATGGGATCGTGTTCATTTTTCAAACCCAACCATCGCATCAAATGATATTCACCATAGTTTTTATAATGACTAATTCTTACATTACTGCTTGGCAGTGCTTCAATGGCAATGCTTTTAATATTTAATAACTCAACGAGCTTATTTTGTGCGCGTCTAAGCAGGTCAAGTGATACTAAATCTTGGATCTTAACTTCTATCAGCTTATTTGATCGTTTGATCACGCCAGCCTGATGATATTGTTGATAAATATATCGGGCTTCATTATCTTTAGATTGGTAGGCTGCTAGCTCATTTCGGCTGAAACCATCGAATGCGCTCACTTCTTGCCAACCAAAAACAATTGCGGGATCTAGCTTTCTGAGATTATACGCATCTATCAATTGTTGAATTGAATAAGGTCGGTTTATACAATAAACCGCATTAAAAAAATGAAGGATAGGTTGCTCAAGTTGAGTTATGTTGGTTGCCAAATCAGAATGCAATCTACAAAAACCATACAAAAAAACCAAATTATCTAGCCATTCACCCTGCTTAATATAGAGGGTCGATCCCGTTCTTTTCGCCCAAAGTTCAGGCTCAATTCCTAACGCAGTGGCATGTCCAATTCGGCTACCAGACGGTAATTCTAAAAACTCAACTGCTTCATAGACTGCGCGGATACCGGATAAGAGATGAACAAAATCCTCACCGGCATGATAAGTAAAATTTGAATAACCCAAATAGGCTAGCTTCCGATAAATAGGCGAGAATACCTCCGGTGCGGCATGCAATTCATTAGAAGCGGCATCAAAGCCGATGATGTGTTTTTGAGAAAAATACACCCTGCTCTCAGAATTCCCCTTCTTTAACGCATCCAACAGGACACTTGAGGCACGCTTTGTTTTCAGCCTAAGCTCTAAATCCCGATAGGTAATAATTGTTTCTGGTTTGCGCTTATCTTCTTCTTTAACAAAGTGTGCCACTAAAGCAAGACTATACGGCTGGGTCATGTCGGGTTCATAGCCGTTTTTAATGGCTGACATAATCTTTTCATGCTTGTGGCGTGTTTGCTTCGGCGCAAAGCGCCCTTCAAGATGCTTTAAATGGTTGTCATGCATGCCTTGTAACTGCTTGAAACGCTTCTGGTAATGCGTTTCTGTGTGTTCACGTAAGCCATTAAGGGTTATTTTTTGAAACTGATCAAATCCTACTTGAATACGCTGCTGCACAAGAAGCCGCTGAAAAAAAGATTGTATGAGTAAGTAATAATGAAAACGAAACGCCAAACAACTATTTTTGGTTTGACTCAATACGGTGAACGCTCGAATCAAAAACAAAGATTCGTATTGAATTTCATTGGTCATTTTTGTTGATTCAATTAGCCGATATGGGTGAATGGCATCAGCATACTTCAATGGATTTTCATAGAAGCCACTGCCTAGCGAATGACCCTTAAAACCTCCACTAACAAGATTTGAAATTATTTGATCTCTTAAGTGTGCGGCAACTTTTAGAAGACGAAAAAGATCCTGTTGTTTGAACCGCCCTAACTGCCAATACTGTTCCTTAACACTGCTATCAAATACAGAGTCTTTAAGGTGACGATAAAAATGAGCGGTGTTATTAAGTGCATCCTGCCATACAAAATCCGGTTCGGTCGTTCCGTTCAAATGCATGTGTGCTTCAATTAGACCCTCGCGGCACAGAGCTTCAAGGCAGGGCTCATACACTGAGGGTATCGCCGTGTGGCTAAAATGCTTTTTTACCAGGTCAGACATCTTGAGTAATGGATTTAATAAAGACTGCTGATAAATCTGGTAACTCAAAATCACTAGTGGCGAAACGGACAAAATCGTCTGATGCCAGGAGTCTAGCTCTTCAGACTTGACAACAATATTGTGCCCTTTCCATGTCAACATTTCGCTAAGCAAATCAAGTGAGCGGAATAAATTATCGGAAAATGTCTTTGAATCTTTTCGGAAATATTGAATCGCGTTTTTAAGTTGATGATCCGGCTTAAATGCCATCTTTTTCTGCATTTCAACAAAATGCAAACTATTAAGTCCATCAAAGGACATAGCACCACCTTCCCAACACTGTTCCAGTATTTTTTGTGAATCGAGGAAGGATTTAGCAACTAGGTACTTCATGGATTAGATTTCATCGCAATAAACAGGGGTTCAAGGTTAG
This sequence comes from Methyloprofundus sp., assembly GCA_014859465.1. Lineage (GTDB taxonomy): Bacteria > Pseudomonadota > Gammaproteobacteria > Methylococcales > Methylomonadaceae > Methyloprofundus. The sequence continues at coordinate 2,557 of JACUUF010000237.1, read as the reverse complement.
ATGGCACATTTTTATACCCAAGCTCTCTTAACTTATTTTGAACCGTAATCGATTTATAATTTTCCCAACCATCTATTGATGCTATCGCTTTTTTCTGTTCTGTTTCCGATAGCTTTTTGAAGTCCTTTTTATTGCGAACGGGTTTAGGTGAACCGTGGCTTGATTTTAAATTTTCTGGCAAAGAGATAACATCTTGTTTTAGTGCTGGACACTCATACAGATAGTCAAACAGGCTATATGAATCTCCACGCTCGTATCCTTTAAGCTTATCGTAAAAAAATTGCGGATCTGTCGAGGGATTTTTAATATCTACGTGCTCGCCCTTCTTCTGTTCACAATGAATGTAAACGCTATTGAGCAAAGCCGCCACATACAGTTTAAGCAGTGCGCTGTAGGCTTTTCCTTTATTCTCTGAACGCGAATCTATCTCGTTAAATGAATATGCCACGCGAGTCCACATTTTTGCCAAATCGGCCAATGATAATTGCTGATTTATTTGCCCAGCTTTTTTACTCCATTCAATCAGCTGATCTTTTAACTCCAACGTAACATCAAACTGCGGAATCGCATATTTTGCTTCAATGACATCCTCATTCGAAGTAGCTACTGTTGCTGTGTCATCAAAAACATAAAAATCACGAATCAAATTGATTTTAGACAGGACATTCTCCGGCGTTTTCTCATACGACAAATCTGCTAAAACACCTAACAAGTTGAACAAGGATAAAAAGCTATAACGACCTGTTTTTGGGTTATAAACGCGGCTCATCAATAAAGCAAAATTTTCTGTTGATTCAAGCTTTTCTAAATCATCGTTTTTAACTGAAAAATTACCAAAGAATACAGGATTAATTGTGTGAGTATTAGAACCTATTTTAAATGTTGTTAATAATCTCTTAGCCAGCTTGGTATTAGAAATTGAACCATTCAATCCAACATGGTTTATAAATCGTTCAGGCTTAGCATCAGAAGTCGCATTAAAACGCTCAAGAGCATAACCAACTTTAACAAAATAAGACAAATACTGTTGAGGCTTAAATCGAGTATTAACCAGTGCGTTTAAATAAATAATTGCAACATTCTTCTCATCCTTGTCAAAGTCAGGCAATAACTTCATACCGGAATCTTTACTTAATCCTTCATGCATCATATATTTTACAAGAGTTGACAAAGTGAGTTCACTTGATGGCTCAAGTAATCCAAATGGCTCTAATTGTTTTTTTAAAGTGGTGAAAAAAACCTGATAAAGCGTGACTACAAACAACATACCATCTTGCTTAGACAGTGATAGTTGCCAGCCCTTTAAAATCTGAATGACTGAACGAGTTGACTGACTAAGTAAAACGTTTTTATACAGCTTTGCATACTGAGTCTGACCACTGGTGAAGAACAGTTGATTTACTATATCACCGACATAATTGTCTAAATCTTCGACATTACCTTCAATTGAATTGTGTACTGTTATTTGGTTTCGCAAATCATATAGCGACTTCAGTGTAATTCGGTTTTCTGGTTTCAATAGTTTGGTAAGGTACTGCTCTTCTAGATGGTCAATTTGGTTGCGAAATGGCTCTAAATCTTCGTATTTTTTTAGAGTACCATTTGAGTCCATCTTCTCCCATTGAAGCTGACGTACAATTGTAGAATACAAATCAATATCGCCTAGCATCGTTACAATCAAACTCGGTGAGGTTAAATATTTGCGCAACGTTTCCAAAACCGTTTTACCCTCGGTTAAGGATGTATCAATATCATCAAACACCAATAAAAATGCTTTCTTTTCGAGCACCCTCAAACTTTCACCAATAAAAGCGTGCAGATTCTTTTCCAGCTTACTGCCTTGCTTTGCGTTTGCTAAACCTTTTTCGAGAATAAGCTCTGGCGAATCCCACAATACTTCTTTTAAATGATCGCTACCTACACCATCTAAAACACTTAAACCGCCCGATAACTTAATCAAGCTCTGCTTCCAAGACTGGTAAATCGATTCATTAAGGCCGTCACAGTTTCGATATTTGTTATCAACTTGCTCCTGAATCGAAGAAACAATATTTAAAAAAATATGCTCCTTCATTTCGATCATAGTCGGGTCTATGATATCTAAAACGCAGACATCTTCATGCCATGTAGAAGATTGCTTTATGACACTCAAAATAAAAGAGGTTTTACCCATCCCACGCTTACCATTTACCAAAATCGTATTGTGGCTACGCTTAAATTCAGTTTTACAAGCAATCCTATTTTTATCCGGTTCATTTTGAAGCAAATATTCAGCGACCTTATGCTCAAAGATAACCTTGGCATCATTTTGTATAAAATTCTCCACCTCAAACGAGCGTGCATCTGTATCGGTTAGATTGATAATCGCCATAAAATGTTTACTCTCTTTAATCGCAGTCTATTTTAATTCTTTGCGCCAGCTATAGGCACACTGATAATCCGGGATACGAAACAATCGCCCTTGTATCAACTGCCAAAAGGTTAAGCTTTCCGGTTTTATTTGTGTCAGACAAGAGCGGAAGCGCCCTTCCCAGAGTGTGCCACTGCGTTTGTAGGT
>JACUUF010000038.1 GCA_014859465.1 Methyloprofundus sp. | reverse complement strand
CTCTGTTTGAAGTGATGATTTCAAATAAAGCGAAAACTATTCTGACACAAGGGGGGGTTGACTTGTTTTCTACCGCCAAAGAGTCATGGGCCAAGGGTTAGGTTTCGCATCACGAATTTTTAATTCGTCTTAGAATTACTCCCACCATACTTCAGCGCAATTCGGGACCTGACTCTGCTGATGCAGATTATTAGCTATGCGCTACTTGAATTACCCGTGCAATTAGCTTGGGTTTATATTTTGCCGGCGGAGTAAGGAAATGGCATTACAATACGATATACGATAAAAGAGCGACAGCGATTGTCACCGCGACATATAACAACGCATACATTAAAGACTTGAGTCTATTTTTCCATTCACACCACGTGCCTGCATAGCCTCAATTAAACGCTCGGTGATGTCGCTAGCGAGCACGCGCTCTAGGCGCACATCAACCACGTAAGCCTTAATCACTAGTCGCAGTAGATGGCTGTAGTCATATCGCGCTTCAACAATGACAATCACTGGTTTTTTCAGGTAGGTATACGGTGATGCAATGGCAGCTTCTTTCGCCAGCACGCGCACCTCATGTACTTCAACAGACTGCGGCAGATCGATATTGACTACGACCATCTCGGATAGCTCTCCGCTGTTGGCATTGGCCACTGCATTTTCCAAGACCACGGAGTTCGGCACCATCACCACGTTATCGTCGAGCGTGCGCAGTAGGGTTACACTGAGATCAAGGCGTATTACTTCACCGTAATAACCACCAAACTTCACCATGTCACCGACACGAAACGGCTGATTGAAAATCATCAACACCCCGGCGAGCAGATTGCGTACCGCGACCTGCGCTGCCAAACCGATGGCTAGGCCGAGCGAGCCGAGTACGGCAAATACAATCGCCTGTGGTGGATTGATAATGCCGAATATGATGTAAATAATACACAGCAGCCAGAGCCCGATACGGACAATTGGAAACACCGAGCCCATCTGTAGGCGATACTTGGGGAAGCGTCGCATCAGCTGCTGCAAACCAAAATGCAGGGTATATAATATCAACCAGGCCAGCATTAGTGCCAGCGCGATCTGCACCACCCGCGAAACTGAAAGCAGCTCGGTGAGCTGCGCGATAGTTTTTGCTTCCATAGTTAGTACAGATAGTTTGCGTTAGTGAGATGGTGGCTGATAATTTCCGAGTACAGAGGCATCAGGCGATAAGCCATATTATCGCTGTCTTCGATTCTATCTAGCAGACACTGCTGGTAAAGATGCTCGAGCAACAGCCAGCTTTCCTCATGACTGCTACGAAACAGGGCACAATGTTCGTCGATGGTCATACGTCCGTGCACAGCAATCTCGGCAAGCGTAAACAGCTCCTCACTGAGCAGCGATTTAAGTGCATTGAAATCCAGCGCTTCCAAGCTCAGTCGCTCCATTCGCTGGCTCTCTCTGTTCAGCTGAAGGCTACGCAGATAGTAAAAAAAAGCCAGATCCGGTTTGCCATTGCTCAGCTTGTAAAGCGTGACAAATGCCTTTTCCAAAACGTCCGGAAGGTCACTGCCTCCAGATGTCAGGGTGGAGTCAAATGTTACGCCCGACATCTGCTCGCGTATCGCAATGCACTGGTTAAGTTCGGCGGCACTCAGCATGTCCAACTCGATAAGGTCGTTAAAATAACGCTCGGCACGATGGATGTATATCAGCCGCCGCCAAGCAAATTCCTCACATCCCAGCACCCACAGGTGGCGCGGCTGGGATGCGACCATGACGGAGCTAAAAACCCGGATTGCCGTATGCGCGCTCATTACACGGCTGCTCAAAAGATGGCCATTATCAATGACAAATACTTTCGGTGGCAGTTGACGAAGATACTCAAGTAGCTCTTCGATAGTCTTCACAGGCTGTTTGCAGCCAATAATCTCAGTCAGCATTTGCAGGCTATTATCGGTGTCATAAGGCCGGTTAGTGAGCTGATGATAACAAAATTCATCACTGCTGCTGCAATCACGCTCGATCTGGCGCAAAAACGACGATAGCCCGCAGCCTTGGGGGCCTGTCACCGCGAGCATCGAGCTGTGTCCCGCGCGCCAGCGTTCGATCACGACTGACAGTCGCTGCAACGGCTCCTCGCGACCGACAAAGCGTGCATCGCCCGAGGTCAGTGGTTCTACTGCAAAGGCCTTCAGTAGCGCCTCAGGTAGAGCATTGTCCCGATAATGGTGCTCACGTCGTGCAGCTTGCGCGAGGCAAAGATCGCTCAAGCTCTTAATGCTTTCAGTGGCACTTGCAGAGTTTTTTAAGTTGCACAGTTTGCGCACGCGTTGATAACTGCGAGCGAATACGCTAGTGGTGGTCATTGAGCTAGAGGATTGAGTCTTATTGTCCATAGTGTTTTCAGATTATAAGGAAAAATACAAGAAGCTGTTGAAAAATATCAGCAACAATTGAGTACAGAGTCTGAGGTATCGCCACAAATTGAACTCTCAGCTGTCAGGTTTTGACTTTTGGCTGTAGTGCAAAATCCTCGAAAACTCCGGCCTTCTTATCCATGCCAAAGTTTCATGATAATTTTGATGTAGAATTAGGACGCATCAAAAACAGTGAAATTAATGAGCAGTTAATTCGTGTAGTGCAAGCTTTTAGCCTAAGTGCCGAGTACAAGGCTTGTTTCAGACTATTTAAAGGGGATTATCATGAAGACGCATATTCGAGAATTACAAACCTTAACGTCAGGTATAGCGACCAGCGATGGTGATGGTGTAAAAATGACGCGCATTATCGGCTCGCCAGAGCTGAATATGCTTGATCCTTTTTTATTATTTGATGCCTTTGAATCGGAGCAGGCTAATGATTATATTGGCGGATTTCCTGATCACCCACATCGTGGCTTTGAAACGGTCACCTATTTATTAGCGGGGCGGATGCGCCATAAAGACAGCGCAGGCCATGAAGGAGTGATCGAAACAGGCGGGGTGCAATGGATGACAGCAGGCAAGGGCATTATTTATTCTGAAATGCCAGAACAAGAAGAGGGATTATTGCAAGGTTTTCAACTATGGATCAACCTACCGGCTAAACAAAAAATGCAAGCCCCTGCTTATCAAGAATTTACTGCTGCTGAAATTGCCGTAGAGCGATTAGCCAATGGCACTGAAATACGTGTGATTGCAGGTGTCACAAATCAAGGCACGACAGGAGCAGTGATGAATCATTGGCTTAACCCGCTTTATATGGATGTAACTTTACCGAAAAATCAGATATTCGAGCAAACCGTCAACAGCGAAGCTAATGTTTTTATTTATATTATTGATGGTGAATTAATGGTGGGTGAATCCATGCGTACAATCGGCCGTCGAAAAATGGGTGTGTTACGGGAAGGTGAGCAGGTAAGAGCTAAAGCAAATAAAACCACGCGTTTTCTATTATTGGCCGCACAGCCGTTAAATGAACCGGTGGCACGCGGTGGTCCGTTTGTGATGAATACCAAAGCTGAAGTATTGCAAGCCTTTGATGATTTTAAACACAATACTTTTTTGTGAATTTACAGGAGTAAATTAATTGAGCGAAAGCGGCAAGCGCGTAAGTTGGGCTGAAAAGATAGCCCAATCTAAGTGCTAGATAACTAGCGCAGAACTAAGGATTACCGATGCGCATAACCGGCATTCCGCCCAAAACACCAAATACATTCAGCAGCCACAGAACCACCAAGATAATCACCGCAATATTCAATATCTGCTTGATGCGTCGCTCCATCGGTATGTAGCTGTTGATCAGCCACAACAATAGACCCACAACGACCAGAGTCACTAACACCGAGACCAATGGAACGGCGATCGCGCCCATAATGCCGACTGCGTTAAGCACCCATAAAACCACCATGATGACCACCACGCTGTTCAATATCCGCTTGATGCGGGCTTCCATCGGAATATAGTTGTTGACCAGCCACAGCAGCAGGCCGACGACGACAAGAACGACCATTAACGAAATTATGTTCATTATGCTTCTCCTAAAATTAAAAATATGATGGATGAATAAAAGCCTAACTAACATTAGACTTTCAATTCAATACAGAGCCGTTTAAGGCTGAGCTAGTCGTGCTAAGCTGGTCGGATCATGAGCGGATTAACTTCACCTTCACACGAAAGATACACTCTAACACGCGGCTTTAGTTTTTATCGCATCATTTTAATTTTTTCAGTTCAAATAAAATTAAAAGCAATATTAGGGGTAGGTCCCGAGCCACGAATTTTTAATGCGTCTGGCAATGAGTGCCACCCTGCTTGGATGTAAAAAAATAATCAGCCATTTCTGGTTGGCTATATGCACCCTTAGCGCAATTCGGGTGAGCGACCCTATTGAGGTGCACAAAGTTTCAGGTTTTATTAAAATCTCGATTCTAAATGTTTTTGTGCTTCGTTATGCGGTATCGTGTTTATTTACACTATTAAGTAAAGAGGTCTATTATGTATTATCTGGTTGAAAGCAAAAAATCGTTTGCACAAGCTGTGACTGACTTGGATTTGGCGGTAAAAAGTCACCAATTTGGCGTACTGCATGTGCATGATTTAGGGGCAACATTACGCAGTAAAGGCATTGATTTTACCGAGCAGTGTAAAGTGTTTGAAGTTTGCAACCCACATCAGGCAGCCAAAGTTTTAGCACTGGATATACGCCTAAATATGGCTTTACCGTGTCGTATTTCTGTGTTTAGCGAAAACGGTCTTATCAAAATTGGTCTAATAAAACCAGCGGCAATGCTGGTGGAGCTTTCGGATAATGCCGAGTTAGCGGTTATTGCTAAAGAGGTTGAACAGCAGCTTATTAGTATGGTTAATGAGGCGCAGTGATCTATTTTTATCGATAAAATAAAATCAAGAGGACGGAAATCATGAAAACTAAAGTAGAGGTTTATCCGGCAACCGCGCAAGAAGGCGGCGGATTCTGGGTTTGTGTTTGTATTCATGTCAGTAGTTATTATAAGCATATGGACAAAAGCCGCGTGCATTGCATAGATAAGCAAGCTGTGGCCGATGCCACTTGGAATGCGTTAACTCATAAAGTATGCCCTGAATGTGGTCATGTGTTTTCCACGCATGGCTGGGATGGCATTGATGCTCATTGGCGCGCGCATCATGAAGATTTGATTAGTTATGAAGATGCCTGGAAATTAATCAGTAAAGATAAATATGTTGAAGTGATGCTGGCTTCGGCAGAGTAGTTTTTTACCGGTGTGCGAGGTTTAAAGGGTTAGGCTATATGAACACGGTTAGTGTCTCGATTTCCGGTATTTCAGCTTGTCAGGCATAAAGTGAAATACCGGCTACAAGAGAATGCTAGTTAAATGTATAAAAGGGCTCTAACGTAAATTACGCATCTTTTCGTGTTTTAGGGCGGCCTGTTAAGCGGCAGCTCTAAAATTAATAGCAGAACTTAAGGAAAGAAAATGAAAGTTATCGCTTTTGCTGCAAGCAGTAGCAAGCAATCTATCAATAAACAGTTAGCCACTTATGCCGCAAGTTTAGTGGAAAACGCTCAGCTTGAAGTGCTCGATTTAAATGATTATGAGCTGCCATTATTTAGTGTGGATAAAGAGCAAGAGCTAGGCAAGCCGGCATTAGCTCAGGAATTTTTTGCTAAAATCGCAGCCAGTGATGCGGTTATTATTTCCTTTGCTGAGCATAATGGTTCTTACACGGCTGCTTATAAAAATATTTTTGATTGGTGTTCACGGATTAATCAGAAAATATTTCAAGGTAAGCCGATAGTTTTACTCGCAACATCTCCGGGGCCAGGCGGTGCAGCTAGTGTATTAGCCGCTGCGGTTAATTCAGCGCCATTTTTCGGTGGCGAGCTTAGAGGGTATTTATCAGTGCCCAGTTTTCATCAGAATTTTGATGTTGACCAAGGCTGTATTACAAATCCAGAAATTCAAGCGCAATTAGCCATAGCGGTTAAAGCTTTGCAAGCTTAATTGTCATGAAATCGTACTGTTTTACCAATCTAAGTATCAATTGTGGATTATGAGTTAGCAAATGTTTGGCGAGAAATCATCAAAACTAAGCTTGATTAATAGTGTTATTTTTACCGCTTGCCTTTTATTTAGCTTATCGTGTGAAGCTAAAAAACTGTATAAATTTCAAGATGCAAATGGGCGCTGGCATTATACGGATAAAGCCCCTAGCGCTCAGCAAGTTGTAGATATACAGGTTGAGGTCAGGCAGTTAAAAGTAGAGCCTAAACAGCGTGTTTGGTTAAAGCAAGTGGGTAAAAAAGGCAGTCCTGAATTTGTGATTAGAAATGATTATGCAGGGCCAATAGAAGTTGAAGTGACTTTATTTGAGCAAGTTAACGTGCAAGCAAAGCCTCAATTGCCAAGTAAATTTGTTGTTCAGCCCGGAACTTCCACGCCATTATTTGGTCTCGGCGCGGTGAATGAGCACCAACGCTGGCAATATAGTTTGAAATATCGTTATGCTTTGGGCGAGCCGTTAGTCAAGCATAGCCAGCAGGCTATTTATTATCCGCCTTTTGTTAGCTATAAAGCTTTTCGTATTAGCCAAGCATTCGATGGCAAATTTTCACATACGGATGAGCAAAATAAATATGCTGTTGATTTTTCTATGCCTGAAGGGTCTGAAGTGCATGCGGCTCGAGCGGGTGTAGTCATGAGCCTAGAAAATGACTTTTTCCAAGGCGGGATTGATCAGCAAGCGTATAAGGCGCGTGCTAACAGCGTCAGAATTTTACATGATGATGGCTCTATGGGCGTTTATGCGCATTTGCAAGTGGAGCGCGCTCAAGTGCATGAAGGGATGCGAGTTAAAGCAGGGCAGTTAATTGCTTATTCAGGTAACACCGGATTTAGCTCGGGGCCGCATTTGCATTTTGCGGTACAAGTTAATCAAGGCATGCACTTGGTCTCTGTGCCTTTTTCGTTTGTTGATGCTCAAGGGTTCGTCTCAGAGCCTAAGCTTGGGCAGTGGTTAGCTGGATTTGCCGTGGATCAGTAATTATTGGTAAATAGTCTATTCAGACACCCCTGTATTTAACCCACTCATCCCAACCCTCTCCAGCAGGCGAGCGAGCAACTTCACTTTTGCCTTAAAATGAAAACTATTATTTACTGATTTCTAGCGGCCAGCCTAGTAGCAAGACGGTTAGTGTCGCTGCGCCCGCTAGCAGGTTCATCGGGATGCCCACACGCAAGAAGTCAGTAAATTTATAGCCACCTGGGCCATAAACCATTAAGTTTGTTTGATAGCCTAAAGGCGTAGCAAAACTGGCTGAGGCAGCCATCATAATTGCAAACACAAAAGGCATGTCGTTTAGCCCTGCTTTTTCTGTAATTTCCAAGACGATGGGCAGCATCAAAATAGCCGCGGCGTTATTGGTAATCACTTCGGTTAATAAGGAAACCGATACATAAACTAAGATCAGTAATAACCAGGCTTTGCCATTACTTAAATCAATAATATTGGTAGCTAGAAAAGCAGCAACCCCGGTTTTATTAAGGGCAGCGCCTAAAGCGAAAGAGGCGGCTATGGTAATGATGACATTAAGGTCTAAGCTTCGTTCGGCCTGATTAACAGAGCAGCAGCCAGTAATAATCATAAGCCCTGCACCAAGGAGTGCGGCGTTAAGCATACTCATGAGGTTAAAACTTGCAACTGCCACCACCACGATGAGCGTTAGCCATGCGAGCGGCGCGCGTTCATGGCGAGGTGTTTCGGTATCTAAGTCATTAATCAGTAGAAAGTCTTTGTTGTATTTTTGTCGGCTGACAAAAGCGGGTCTTGCTTCTAAGAGTAAGGTATCGCCCGCCTGTAGGATGATACTGCCCAAATTGCCTTTAATGCGCTCACCGTTACGTGCAACAGCAAGCACCACGGCACCATAACGATCACGAAAGCGCGCGTCACGAATGGCATTGCCGATAGCTGTGCAATGCGGAGAAACGACAGCTTCAACTAAACTTCTTTCAGCGCGTTGCGTCATTAGCGGCTGTTCATAGCCATTTTCGGCGGAAGGGACAATGCCGTTAATACGTAGCAAGTCGGAAATCGCTTCGGTGTCACCGGCAAAAACTAAACGGTCATCACTTTGTAATTTTTCTTCTGAGGAAACTGCGGTGACTATCGTGCCGTTACGCTCGATTTCTACCAGATAGATGCGCTTTAAGTTTCTTAAGCCCGCTTGTTCCACCGTCTTACCGACTAAGGGGCCATTATGTGCGACCGATACTTCTAAGGTAAATTCTTTTAAGTTGGCAAATGCCTCATTTTGCTCGCGGTTTGGCAGCCATTTAGGAAAGAAGAGCCAGATAAATAAAAAGCCTATAATAGCCACGGGAATACCGACAGCTGTTATGGAAAATAAGGAAAATCCTGTTTTTCCGGTGAGAACTTGATACTGACCATTAACGATTAAATTTGTGCTGGTGCCTATTAAGGTTAGCATGCCGCCAAGAATTGCGAAGTAGCTTAATGGAATCATTAATTTCGATGGCGCGATGCCAATTTTACGCGACCAGGCATGAATGGCTGGAATCATGGTAGCGACAACGGGCGTATTATTTAGAAAGCCACTGAGCAAGACAACGGGCATGCCCATGCGCAAAAGTGCGGCACGGGTGCTCTTGGGGCGGCCAAGGACATGCGTGATAAGCAGATCAATGGCGCCGGATGCATGCATACCGGCAGCAATAACAAACATTGCGGCCACGGTAATAAGACCGGAGTTACTAAAACCGGCCAAAGCTTCTTTGCTCGTGAGAATGCCCCCCGCGCTTAACAGCGTCAGTACCGCCATCATAACCAGATGTGGGCCTATATGGGTAAATATTAAAGTCAATAAGGCGATGATGCAGAGCGATAGAGAGAAGATTCCTTGCCATTCCATAAGATTGATTACTTTGGTTAAAGTTAAAGTTAAAGTGAATGTTGCCTAGGTGCAGTTAATTAAGGGAAAAAGCAGTGGCTTTTTACAGTTTTTAAATCATAGCCCAAGCTATTGCACGCTAAGTTTATTGACTAAAATTTTTGCTCTTGGCAGCGAGCATGAAATAAAACCGATACTTTGGTATGCATTACTGTTGTGCGAGCAATGATTTTGAACTAAACAAAAGCGTCATCTTGATGCTGGAGAGATCTCGCGCTTGGTGTTTTTGAGCGCAAGATAGCTGCTAGCCGCAATGACTAAGTTAAGAGGGTTGCTCAATGCCTGTGGCTTAATGAGCAGTTACAATCTTTGATGTGCATACTTAGTTCTTAGGGTGCGCTTTATGATTTTGTTTCTTCTATTCCTTGCTCATCTAATGCGCGGTTAGTGACAGTGGAAATGCACTCCAAATAACTTTCAGAATAATTTCTATGTGCGTCAGCCAAACCTTTCGCATCACCAAAATACTCACGTAATTCTTGTAATACTTTTTCGGGGTTTTCTGATTTTTTAAGCGCAATCATTTTAGTGTAACCTTCGTAAGCGGCTTTACGCATAGGTTCAAAAGCAACTATGCCCGCCATTTTTTTAGAAGACAAGTCAACAATGCACTGGGTTACCGTTTCTGGATCAAGGTGATACGATTTGATGTCGGGGTCACTGTTGATTTGTGTAAATACGGCTTGTTGATAAGCTTCTTGTTCCGAGCAAGCAGCTAAAGTTACAACGGAAAGGCTGATAAGTAATAATTTTTTCATAAGAGTGTGTGTCATGGTTATTTAGTTGCTTCAATTTCTAACATGGTGTTTTTAATCCATGTTTCTGCTTCGGCATTAATGTCTTTACTTTTACGCCCTTCCACTGCAATGGGCGCCCCGATTTTTAGCTGGATCACCCCAGGGTATTTTACAAAACTGTTACGTGGCCAAAACTCGCCGGCATTATGGGCAATGGGAATGACCGTAACCTTTGTGCGTTGCGCTAATAAGCTACCGCTTGCGCTAAATTTTCGTTCTTCACCCGGTGCGGTTCTCGTGCCTTCAGGGTACATAACCACCCAAAAACCTTCTTGTAAGCGTAGCGCGCCTTGTTTTAGTAGTTGGGAAAGCGCTTCTTTGGGTGCTGAACGATCAATGGCTATCGGTTTTAGTGTGGCCATTGCCCAACCCCAAAAGGGGATCCAAAGTAATGACTTTTTAAGCAACACGCTCTGTTTGGGTAATAAGCCCATGAGGGCAATGGTTTCCCAGGCGGATTGGTGCTTGCATAAAACAATCGCCACGCCTTTTTGTGGCAAATTTTCTAGGCCAGATATTTTATAGTCTAAGCCACAAATAGATTTAGTGAGGAAAAGTATGTAGTTGGCCCACATTTTTGCTAGTTTATATTGCCCTTCAAAAGGCAATAGTGCGCTCATCAGCATGGCCAACGCTATACAGCTGGTAACCATAAATATGGCGATAAATAAGGCCGTAGAGCGTAGATAAAGCATCAACTTACTGCCCTGATGCGATGAATTGGCTGGCGTCATAAAGATTCTCAAAAGTAGGGATATTTAAGTCAGGGTTATCGGCTAATGTCGCAGCACCATTACCGGTCTTCACTAGTATAGGCTTCGCCCCAGCGCTAATAGCGGCTTGCAGATCACGTAATGAATCACCAATAAAGTAAATATTCGTTAAGCAGACGTCTGCGTCTTTGCTAAATTGCTCTAGCATGCCCGGTTTAGGTTTGCGGCATTGACACCCTGCATCAGGTAGGTGAGGGCAGTAATAAATATGGCTGATTTTACCGCCTACTGCCTCTAGCAAGCGTGCCATTTTAAGATGTATCTCAGTAAGCGTGGCATCGCTATAATGCCCACGGCCAATGCCTGATTGATTAGTCATGACCACAACTTGATAGCCATGCTGATTTAATAAAGCAATCGCTTCAAGGCTGCCTGCTATCGGCAGCCATTCATCAGGCGATTTAATAAAATCATCGGAATCGTGATTAATCACACCATCACGATCCAGTAAGATATATTTACTGCTACTCATTAGCTTTGTAACTTAGAAATATCCGCAATTTGTAAAAACAGCTTAGATAATTTAGTCAGTAACGCTAAACGATTCGCGCGTAACTCTAAGTCATCACACATGACCATCACATCATCAAAGAAACTATCAACCTCAGTACGTAAACTGGCTAAACGGTTTAATGCCGCTTGATAATCTTTATCTGCCAATAAGGGCGCAACATCCTGTTCGGCTTGTTCGGCTGCGGCTAATAAGGCAATTTCAGCGGGCTCGATTAACTTCCCTACGGTTGCTGCCGGTTGATTATCTGATTTGCGTAGAATATTGCTGATACGTTTATTGGCTGCGGCTAAACTTTGCGCTTCTGCCAGGCTTCTGAAGCTCTGCACCGCTTGTAAGCGACGTTGAAAGTCATAAGGCTGCGCCGGTAGGAGTGCAAATACTGCTTCAAATTCATCGGCAGTAAAACCATGATCTAAACAATAGCCTTTTAAGCGCTCAAAAATAAACGGAATCACTAAGCCGCGTGTTTTGTCTAAATCAAATTCATGGCTAAATTGATTTAGCGCAAAATCCACGCAGGCAATTAAATTGATTGCTAGTTTATTTTCAATAATAGTACGCAAGGCACCTAAGGCGGCACGTCTTAGCGCATACGGATCTTTATCGCCGCTCGGGATTAAACCAGCACTAAAAATACCTGTTAGCGTATCGATTTTTTCTGCAATAGATAAAATCTGTCCGGTGCTGCTAATCGCCGTAGTGCTGCCTGCGCCTTTCGGGTAATACTGCTCTTCAATGGCTTGCGCCACTTGCGCAGATTCACCATCAGCGAGCGCATAATAACGCCCCATTAAACCTTGTAAACTGCCGAATTCTTCGACCATATTAGTCACAAGATCCGTTTTAGCCAGTTTTGCGGCACGCATAGCAAAGTCGGGGTCAACATGAATACTTTGGGCAATAAATTCCGCTAGTTTTTCTACGCGCTGTGATTTATCCGCCAAGCTGCCTAATTTTTTCTGGAAGATAATAGTACTTAGTTGCTCGGTACGATCCTCTAAACGCAGTTTTCGATCTTGATTCCAGAAAAATTCCGCATCCGCTAGACGCGGCATGACCACGCACTCGTTGCCTTTTTGGATTGATAGCGGATTTTTGCTTTCAATATTGGTAAAGGTAATAAAATGCGCCAATAACTCACCCTCGATATTTTTAACTGGAAAATATTTCTGGTTAATCTGCATGGTGGTAATCAGCACTTCAGCCGGTAAAGCCAAATAACGCGTGTTGAAATTGCCGGTAATGGGTACCGGAAATTCATTTAGCGCGGCAATTTCTTCTAATAAATCTTCTTCTATATGGGCAATGCCGCCGACAGCAGAGGCGGCGCTATTGGCAGCATCACGAATGATTTGCATGCGTTGTGCAAAGCTAGGAATAACTTTACCTTGCTCTAATAAAGTCACTGCATAGCTTTCTGGCGAGGCAATCGTGATCGCGTCTGGCGCATGAAAACGGTGGCCGTGACTGATATTGCCTGTGGTTAAGCCTAAAATTTCCGTATTAATAACCGTTGTGCCATATAGCAACACCGCCCAATGTACCGGACGGACAAACTCAACTGTTGAAGCGCCCCAGCGCATGCGCTTGGCAATCGGTAGTTGGTTAATGCTTTTACGAATAATATCCGGAATTAACTCAACGCTCGCCTGGCCTTTGACTTCTTGAGTAAAGCTTAACCATTCGCCTTTATCCGTCTGTATGCGCTCTAATTGATCGACCGTGGTGCCGCAGCTTTTAGCAAAGCCCTGACATGCTTTGCTCGGTACACCTTCTGCATCAAAAGCGGCCGCCACTGAAGGGCCGCGCTTTTCGATGCTTTTATCTGCTTGTGCGCTAGCTAAATCTTGAATGAATACTGCAAGTCGGCGTGGTGTTGCATAAGCTGTGCACTCGCCAAAACTTAAATCGGCTTCTGTTAAAC
Source organism: Methyloprofundus sp. (assembly GCA_014859465.1). Taxonomy (GTDB): domain Bacteria; phylum Pseudomonadota; class Gammaproteobacteria; order Methylococcales; family Methylomonadaceae; genus Methyloprofundus. Next base: position 15,555 of record JACUUF010000038.1, on the reverse strand, counting down.
CCAGTGTAATGCCATCTAATAAAGCATTGCTTAATTTAAGTAATGAGGCGGGTGGTAACTCTTCACAGCCTAATTCAAATAATAAGTGTTGTGCTGCGCTCATGCTGCTGCTCCTGTATTTTTAACCAGCGGAAAGCCTAATGATTCGCGGCGCGCATAATAGGTTTGCGCAACTGCTTTAGCCATATTTCTTACTCTTAATATATAGCGCTGGCGCTCAGTAACCGAAATCGCATGGCGCGCATCCAATAAATTAAACACATGCGAGGCTTTTAACACCATTTCATAAGCGGGTAGCGGAAGGTCTTGCTCGATTAATTTGGCTGATTCGGTTTCGTAAATATCAAAGCTCTCGAACAGGAAATCCACTTTCGCGTGTTCAAAATTAAATGCTGACATTTCCACTTCATTTTGATGAAAGACATCGCCATAAGTGACTATGCCTTGTGGGCCTCTGGACCAAACTAAGTCATAAACACTTTCTACGCCTTGAATATACATGGCGATACGCTCAAGCCCGTAAGTTAATTCACCCGTGACAGGGCGACATTCTAAGCCGCCCACTTGCTGAAAATAAGTAAACTGCGATACTTCCATGCCGTTTAACCAGATTTCCCAGCCTAGTCCCCAAGCCCCTAAAGTGGGCGATTCCCAATTATCTTCGACAAAACGTACGTCATGCTCAAGTAAATCCAGGCCAATATGGCGCAGCGAGCCTAGGTAAAGCTCTTGAATATCATCAGGCGAAGGCTTTAATACCACTTGAAACTGATAATAATGCTGCAAGCGGTTTGGGTTTTCCCCGTAACGGCCATCAGTAGGACGGCGCGAAGGCTGTACATAAGCGGCATTCCAAGGCTCAGGGCCAATCGCGCGTAAAAAAGTGGCCGGGTGAAAAGTGCCCGCGCCGACTTCTAAATCGAGTGGTTGCAGTAAAACGCAGCCTTGTTCTGACCAATAATTTTGTAAGGCAAGGATAAGTCCTTGAAAGGTAGATAAATCGTTATTTGAATTAGACACGTTAGCGATGGTGTAGGGACGATAAAAATTTCTCAATTATAGCTTAAAAATGGGCTTGGTAAGTATCGAAATTATTCAAGTTATGTCAATTCAAAAGATATTCAAGGGCTGCAATAGCTTGGTAAATATTCAAAGACCCTCTGCTTAGCGCCTTCTCTCTTTGGAGAAGGCTATGCTTATGGCGAATGTGTGCTGTAGTGATTAGTAACGTAGTGAATATACAAACAAAGCCCTCCCTTGCTGGGGAGGGTTGGGTGGGGAGATTAAAATTCATGCTTTTTGTTGAGCGTATGGCGTTTAAACAGCGTTGTTGAACAGAGGGAAATAGATAAAGCCTTGATTTTATTCTCCTCACCCCAACCCTCTCCAGCAGGAGAGGGAGCAACTTCCCTTTTTAATTTATTGTCTTTAAAGGTATAAAAGTTGTGTGGATAGCTATGGTCTAAAGCGGAACATTGATACGGGTTGTAGGGTGCGGCTTTAGCCCGCCTTTAAATACTCTTTAGCAATGGCGGGCTAAAGCCGCGGCCTACACATTTTATTGTTAAATAAGCTTGCTGACGTATAAAATAGCTAAAGACTTAATCTAAATTGGAGACAATAATGGGTTTAAATATTGACAGTGAACGTTCCAAAGGTGTGCGAGGTTATGTTGCTATTGTCGGGATGTTTGTTATCTTGTTGGCTATGGTGGCTAATGTGCAGGCCGATGGTTCGCCGATTCCAAATATAATGATCCTTGTGGGTTTGGCGATTGTACTGGTTGCTGAAAAAGCTGCATTAAATGAAGGGCCAAATAGTTAAGCTGGAATAGCATGGCGTTTTCCGGCCTTTTGCCGCCGTTGGTCGAAAATGCCAGTGCTATTCGGCCCGACGCGGTTTTTTAAAGTACATAATTAACCGAAAGCCTAGTAGTATCGACATCACTGCCGCATAAAAGAGTGGCTCACTTATATCTGATTTTACCAGCCATAAGTAATGGATCACGGCACTGATTCCAGCGCTATAAATTAATTTATGTAATTGCACCCAGCGCTTACCTAAAAGTTTTTGCATGGTTTTGCTGGAGGTGAGCGCTAAGGGGGTTAGTAATAAAAAACTCAGTAAGCCGACTAGAATATAAGGGCTTTGCGGGACTTCATCAATAAAATTTGCCCATGAAAGGGATAAATCGAAAATGATATAAACAAGCAAATGGAGGCTGGCATAAAAATAAGTGAACAAACCTATCATGCGCTGAAAACGTGCTGGCCAGCTTTGTTGCAGTAGTTTTTTTAACGGCGTTAGAGCAAGGGTGATGCACAGAAAGCGTAAGGACCAATCACCTAATGTAAAGTGTAAGGTTTCAATCGGATTAGCACCTAATTGATTTTGCAGTGTGTCGTTAACTAAGAGCAGAAAGGGCGCTAGGCCGAGTAAAAAAACACCGATTTTTATCACAGCCCAGTTTTTTTTAGACAGGCGCATTAGAAGTATTTTTTAAGATCCATGCCGGAATAAAGTGATGCAACTTGTTCACCGTAGCCATTAAATAATTCTGTTTTACGTTTAGGCGTGAAAATACTGGCGCCTAATACGCGCTCTCTGTTTTGACTCCAGCGTGGATGCGGGACGTCTGGGTTTACATTGGCATAAAATCCATATTCTCCCGCCGCCATTTTATTCCACGCGGTGGCCGGCATCGTTTCGCTGAAACGGATTTTGACGATCGCTTTGATGCTTTTAAAACCGTATTTCCACGGGACAATTAAGCGTAATGGTGCGCCATTTTGTTTGGGTAAGGCTTCGTCATACATGCCAGTTGCCATAAAGGCCAAGGGATGCATCGCTTCATCGATTCTTAAAGCCTCCACATAAGGCCAATCCAAAGATTTTGTGCGCTGACCGATCATGACTTCTGGATTATATAGTGTAGTAAATTCGACAAATTTTGCTTTTGCTGTAGGCTTGAATTGTTGCAGCATGGTACCAAGTGGGAAGCCTATCCACGGCACCACCATAGACCAGGCTTCGACACAGCGGAAACGAGAAATACGCTCCTCAAGAGGATTGTTCTTGAGTATGTCTTCTAAATTAAATGCACCCGTTTTTTCCGCTTGGCCTTCAATAGTAATTGTCCACGGGTTGATTTTTAATGGCTGTGCTAAAACGGTAGCGTCTTTTTTGTTGGTGCTGAATTCGTAGTAATTGGTGTAGTTAGTCGCGTCTTCAATGCGCGTTACTTGCAGATCGGCGGAATAAGGCCCGTTAGGGACTTGTGTGTATTTTTTAGCTTGCTCTGCGTTAGCCCTGATGGGCAGTAGTGAGGCAATAGATAAACCAGCGGCGGCTTTGATGATTTTACGGCGATTTTGAAAAATAGCTTTATCAGTGATTTCGCTGCTTAAAATAGATGATTTTTCCTTAATTAGCATGATGGCTTCCCTCTCGTTGCTTTATTCAATATATGAGCGGTAACTATAACTGAAAATCGATATAAAACAACTGGGTGTGTGTATGTCTGGTATTCGCCTTGCAAATAGCAGCGCTTAGAAATGACTTAATTGGGTTAAAGTGAGCTATGCCGAGGTAAGGCAATAGACAGGAGGCTGGTCACGAGAATAAAAATAGCGGAAACGAGCAGACAGGCAATCAAGCCGGAGGCTTGATAAACCCAGCCAGATAAAAGCGTGCCCACTAAGCGCCCTAAGGCATTAGCCATATAATAAAAGCCAACATCCAGAGAGACGCCCTCTGCTTTTGCGTAAGCGACAATGAGATAAGAATGTACGGCCGAATTAACGGCGAATATTGCCCCAAAAGCTAATAAACCTATAATCAGTACGCTGTCTGCTGGCCAGCCTTGTTGTAAAAAGCCAGCGATAGCGAATGGCATGGCAGCCAATAATATCGCCCAAAGCATGGCCGTTTTGCCATCAGGTATTTTCCCTTTGCGGATGCCAGTTATTAAAGGGGCGGCGGATTGAACCAAGCCATAGCCAATCACCCAAGCGGCTAGTAAAGTGCCGACTGCGTTATAATTCCAGTGTAAATGCTCTTGAAGATAAACAGGTAAGGCAATGACAAACCAAATATCACGCGCGCCAAATAAAAAGAAGCGTGCTGCTGATAGGCGATTAACTGCTGCACTTGTAGAAAAAATATCGGTGAATTTGGGCTTATACTTGGTTTTGCCTAGGTCTTTTTGTAGTAATAAAAAGCTGAGTATTAAAACGCTTACTAAGCCGGCTGCCATCGTGGCAATTGCCCCCCTAAAGCCTACTGATGTTAACAGCGCTGCGCCTAGGAAAAAACCGACGCCTTTTAGGGTGTTTTTCGAGCCGGTGAGCAAGGCCACCCATTGATATAATTTTCCTTGCGCAGCATTGGGTACCAATAGTTTAATGCTGCTTTTGGCGCTCATTTTATTCAGGTCTTTGGCAATACCGGATACAGCTTGAGCAATCATCACATACAGTACGCTGAGTTGTGATGGCTCTACTAGGAGCATGGATAAAGCCATAATTTGTAGGGCTAGGCCGAAATGCAGAGAGGTATTTAGACCTATGCGCGCAGCAAGCCACCCACCTATTAAGTTAGTGACAACCCCGCAGAATTCGTACAACAAAAATAAGCTAGCAACTTCTAACGGACTGTAGCCTAACTGGTGGAAATACAAGATCACCAGCATTCTGAGTGCGCCATCAGTTAGGGTAAAAGCCCAGTAACTTGCGGTCACGATGATATATTGTTGTATAGGCGTGTGCATCGGCTGATCCTTAGAGTGATTGCGCCAGCTTTTTAGTTAATTCCATCATGCGCTGCACATAACCCGTTTCATTGTCGTACCAAGTTAATATTTTGACTTGCGTACTATTAATGATCATGGTCGATAAGGCATCTACCGTGCATGAATGCGTGTCATTAGTGTAATCTACTGATACCAAAGGTCTTGTTTCATAGCCCAAAATGCCTTTTAGCTCACCGTTTGCCGCAGTTTCTAATACGGCATTAACCGCTTCGGCGGTAACAGCTTGTTTCACTTCAAATACGCAATCGGTTAAAGAGGCATTCGCTAAAGGAACGCGTACGGCGATGCCATTCAATTTACCTTTTAATTCGGGAAAAATTTCCGCGATCGCTGTGGCAGAGCCAGTACTGGTTGGAATTAACGATAAACTACTCGCTCTGGCACGGCGTAAATCTTTATGATATTCATCGAGAATACTTTGCGTATTGGTCATGTCGTGAATAGTGGTAATCGAGCCGTGGTTAATGCCAAAATTCTCATCAATGACTTTGACGATGGGCGCGATGCAATTGGTGGTACATGACGCGGCGGTCACAATATGATGCACAGCCGGATCATAAAGATGATCGTTAACGCCCATAACAATATTTAAAGTGCCATCTTTGATAGGTGCGGAAACCACGACCTTTTTGACGCCTTGATTAAGGTAAGGCGCGAGTGCCTCTTTAGCTTTAAATTTGCCGGTGCATTCGACCACAATATCAATGCCCAGCTCATGCCACGGGGTATCTTCAAGTGCGCTGTTCTGTGTGTAGCTGATCGACTTGCCATTAATTATAAGGGCGTTGTTTTCGCTCTTGGCAACAGGGTGAAAGCGACCATGTACCGAGTCGAAATTAAGTAAATGGGCAGCAGTTGCTGCATCACCCGCTTTGTCATTAATATGGACAATTTCAAATTCTGGCCAATCCCATGCTGCGCGCAATGCCAATCTGCCCATGCGGCCAAAGCCGTTGATTGCTACTTTAATAGTCATAATTCTCTCTTAACGTATATACGGATAAACAAATATATTTAAATAGAATAAACCAGTTTTGGCTTATGTTTTCAGCTATCTAGCAGGCCTTTGTTTTGCCTACATTAGCCAGATCAGTTTGTATTTCTTTACTATCGGCAATGCTTTGTTGAATAAAGTTAAATAGCGGTTTTAATTCTGACTGTGCCTTATCAGTCAATTGGTAATACATCCAGACGCCTTCGCGTCTAGCCATGACAATATCATTGTTGCGTAAATACGCTAAATGGCGCGAAGTGACGCTTTGCGATAAGTTTAAAGTGTCCACTAAATCACAAACGCAAAGCTCACCTTTTTCTAGCAATAAAACCAGAATGCGTAAACGAATGGGCTCGGAGAGGGCTTTAAAAAGATTGGCTAAGGTTTCTGTGTTCATTGCAACATTATATTTGCTTAAGCAAATATAAACAAGACGATAAGACTCAAGCTTTCTATGTAATGCTCAAATGCAGTTCGATATCAATAGGGCGCTATGGGATAATGACACGCTTAAATAGTATAGGGCGTAGATTTCGCTGACCAAGAGATCTTTATTTTTTAAAAAAACACGGAATTCTTCAAATGACAGCTCAGAAAATTTTAGTGACAGGTGGGGCGGGTTATATTGGTAGTCATGCTTGCGTGGCCTTATTAGAAGCAGGCTATGAGGTTGTTGTCGTAGATAATTTATCCAATAGCCATGCAGAGTCTTTGGCGCGAGTTAAGGCCATTACCGGAAAGATGCCGACTTTGGTGCTTGCAGATATTCGCGATAAGCAGGCATTAACGGCAATTTTTTCTGAGCATAAAATTTATGCAGTTATGCATTTTGCTGGCTTAAAAGCGGTAGGTGAGTCTTGTGTGCAGCCGGTACGTTATTATCAAAATAATGTTTATGGTACTTTGGTATTAACTGAGGTGATGCAAGAATTTGCCGTTAAGAAAATGATTTTTAGTTCCTCGGCGACGGTCTACGGGGAACCTGATACGGTGAAATATAGTGAAGATTTGCCGGTGTTTGGTGCAACTAATCCTTATGGTAAATCGAAAGCTATGATTGAGGATATTTTAAGCGATTTATCAACCGCTGATGCCTTAACGAAAGCAGATAATCCTTGGGAGATCATTTTATTGCGCTATTTTAATCCGATGGGCGCGCATGAAAGTGGCTTGATTGGTGAAGATCCTAATGGTATTCCAAATAATTTAATGCCTTATGTTGCTCAAGTCGCGGTAGGTAAGTTGGCGCAACTATCGGTGTTTGGTGGTGATTACCCGACCATTGATGGTACAGGTGTGCGCGATTATATTCATGTTGTTGATTTAGTAAAAGGTCACTTGGCAGCGCTTAAAGCTTTGGATGATGCCGCGCTTAATATAAGATGCAAAGCTTATAATCTAGGCGCGGGCAAAGGTTATAGTGTTTTGCAAGTTATTGCTGCTTTTGAGCGAGTAACGGGAAAAACAATTAATTATAAGATTGTCGAGCGTCGTATCGGTGATGTCGCGGAAAATTATGCAGATCCTAGTTTGGCCTTACGCGAATTGGGCTGGAAAACTGAAAAGAATTTAGACGCTATGGTTGAGGATACTTGGCGTTGGCAAAGTCAAAATCCTAATGGCTACCATTAAACAATAGAGGAATTATGGCAATTGAAATAGAACGTAAATTTTTACTGGCAAATGATACTTGGCGCGCTTTAGTCTCTAGGTCGATTAACTATCGACAAGGTTATTTGAATAGTGATGAGCATAGTTCGGTAAGAGTTCGAGTCAGTGATGATAGTGCAAAGCTAAATATTAAAAGTGCGACGATAGGTGCGCAGCGTCAGGAATATGAATACGATATTCCATTGGCGGATGCACATGAGTTATTAACAACGTTATGTCATAAGCCCTTGGTAGAAAAAACGCGGCATCTTGTGGTTATTAAACAACATACGTGGGAAATTGATGAGTTTAAAGGTGAGAATGCCGGCTTAATTGTTGCTGAAGTTGAGTTATCAGCCGTTGATGAGGCTTTTGAAAAGCCGAGCTGGGTTGGTAAGGATGTTACCGAAGAGATACGTTATTACAATAATCAGTTAGCTAAAAAGCCGTATACTACTTGGTAGTCGTGTCATTTTTGCAACAGTTGTTGCGAAAATGATAATAAGCAACTATATTATTTCCCATGAAACACATAGTTGCTTTTTTCTTGGTCTTTATTTTTAATTTAATGCCTAGTACCGTTTGGGCATACGATTTAGCGTCTGCCGTTCAGCATATAGAATCAGAATGGGCGCGCATTTATTACAGTGTTAGCAAAGAGCAACAAGATAAAGAATTCAAACAGTTGTTAAGCGAACTAACGGACTTGCAGGCTGAGCATCCAAAGCAAGCGGAGTTTATGATTCAGCAAGCGATTATTGTTGCAAGTAATGCTGAAAATATGGATGCTTTTAGCGCTTTAGAGGCGATTCATCAGGCTAAAGATCTTTTAATGCAAGCCATTGAGCTTAATCCTAAAGCATTAGGTGGAATGGCCTTTGTAACTTTAGGGACGCTTTATTACAAGGTTCCTGCTTGGCCTGTTGCTTATGGTGATAATGACAAGGCACAACAGTTTTTAGAAAAAGCTTTAACTATCAATGCCAATGCAATTGATGCTAATTATTATTATGCAGATTTTCTGGTAACCCAAGGAAAGAAGGAGCTAGCGCTAAAATATTTTAATCGCGCACTGACTGCTGCTGTTAGATCGACTCAAGTTTTTGCTGATACACAATTACAGGCGCAAGCAAAATTAGCCATTAATAAGCACAGGCAAGAACAGCAGCGACTAATTAGTTTTAGCGCGCGATGCTCTCTATTTCACAAGCACTAGGCCAGCGCTTTAATCCGCTGATTTAAACACAAAACAGCGGATTAAAGCGCAGGCCTACTGGATATTGTCTTGTTCCTATTTCTTAGCGCTTTCACCTAGTCGCGTTTTCAGGGATAATGAGGGGTTTTTTCAAACTCACCCTTACAAGCTAAACGCATGAAACAAAAGTTAGAATCTCTCTTATTAGGCGCTGTTACGGCATTAAAAACACAGGGTCTTTTAGAACAAGAGCTAAATCCAACAATTAATATTGAGCGTGCACGAGACCAGTTACATGGTGACTTTGCGTCTAATTTATCCTTAATGCTGGCTAAACCAGCCAAAATGAATCCGCGCCAATTAGCGCAAAAAATTGTCGAGTTGTTACCCTCCGACCCTGCTGTTACTAAAGTGGAAATCGCCGGCCCTGGATTTATCAATTTTTTTATTGATCCCAAGGCGCAATATCAAATCATCAGCAAAATTCATGAGCAAGGCGAGCAGTTTGGCTTAAGCCAGATCGGTGCGGGTAAAAAAGTGCAGGTTGAGTTTGTTTCTGCCAACCCAACAGGGCCTTTGCATGTTGGTCATGGACGTGGTGCAGCATACGGATCAGCAGTAGCTGATTTGCTGGCGGCTGTTGGTTTCGATGTGCAGCGCGAATATTATGTCAATGATGCCGGTCGTCAAATGGACATTTTAGCCACCAGTATTTGGTTACGTTATCTTGAAGAATGCGGCGAAGTATTTACTTTTCCTAGCAATGCTTATCGCGGTGATTATGTTCGTGATATAGCCGCTAACTTGCATCGTCAAGCGAGCAATGAATATCGTCATCCTGTTGCTTTAGTTTTCGAAGAAATTCCAGCAGATGAGCCAGCAGGTGGCAATAAAGATGAGCATATTGATGCTTTGATTGAGCGCGCAAAAACTTTGTTAGGCGCGAAAGAGTATCGTTCTGTTTTTCAAGCGGGATTAAATGAAATTTTAGCTGATATACGCCAGGATTTAAGTGAATTTGGCGTTAATTATCAAGAGTGGTTTTCTGAGCGCCAATTAATGGATGATGGCTCTATTGATGAAGCGCTTAAACGATTGGATGCGGCGGGGCATTTATATGTAAAAGACGGCGCTACTTGGTTTGCTTCGAGTAAATTAGGCGATGAGAAAGATCGCGTTGTTGTTCGTGATAATGGCCAGGGCACTTATTTTGCCTCGGATATTGCTTATCATATGAATAAGTTGGATCGCGGCTTTGACCAGATTATTAATATCTGGGGTGCAGATCATCATGGCTATATTCCGCGTGTTAAAGCGGCAATGCAGGCTTTAGGTGCTGATACCGATAAATTGAAAGTTTTATTGGTGCAATTTGCAGTGTTATACCGTGGTGATGAGCAAGTGCAAATGTCCACGCGCTCAGGTTCTTTTGTTACTTTGCGTCAGTTACGTAATGAAGTGGGACAAGATGCCGCGCGTTTTTTCTATGTGATGCGTAAATCAGAGCAACATATGGATTTTGATTTGAAATTAGCGACCTCTAAATCTAACGAAAATCCGGTTTTTTACGTGCAATACGCCTATGCGCGGGTGTGTAGTGTGTTAAGACAGTTGGATGAAAAAGGCTTGGCGCGAGATATTGCTTTGGGTGACGCAAGTTTAGATCGATTGGTTGAACCTCAAGAAATCAGTTTAGTCGGCAATTTAACTCGCTATCCTGAAATACTAGAAAAAGCCGCTGTGCAATATGAACCCCATTTGTTAATTAATTATTTGCGTGAGTTAGCAGCAGAATTTCATAGCTATTATAACGCGCATCAATTTATTGTTGATGATCAAGGTCTACGTAATGCGCGGTTAAACTTAAGTTGTGCGGTGAAACAAGTCTTAGCCAATGGGCTAAACTTATTAAGGATTAATACGCCGGAAACAATGTAATGGCTCAAGACTACAAGCATCGCGCTGGCTTACCTAGAAAAGGAGGTAAGGCAAATACACCGCCGCCGACAAAGCCAGGGCAGCGTAAGTCGCCAGCTAAAGCGAGTAAACCCAATAAGCCTAGAGTCAGCGCAAGAAAACCTGCCTCGGTTGTTAATACTGAAAAAGTATCTGCGTGGCGTTGGGTTTTAGTCGTCATACTTGTGGGTGTATTTGCTTATTGCTTATATCTCATCTCTTCAACCGCAGACCCAGAGCCAGAGCCAGAGCCTAGTAAACCGGTTAAATCGGTTAAGACAGTTAAATCGGTCAGGCAAGAGGTTAAAAAAATAGCGGTAAAACCTGCACCATTAAAAGTGATAGCACCAATTGCTCAGAAGCCTAAGCCTATACCTAAGCCTGAGGTTCAATTTGATTTTTATAAGGTTTTGCCTGAAGCAGAATTTGTGGTGCCGGACTACGAAGTAAAAACCCGTAAACGCGAAGAGCGGATTGGTAAAGCAAAGGAAGGCGCACTGTACTCAGTACAAGCAGGATCATTTCGTAAATATGCAGATGCCGACAGCTTAAAAGCCAAATTGGTTTTAATGGGCTTTTCGCCGAGCATTGAAAAAGCAGCAGTTAAATCAGTGGCTTGGTATCGAGTTAAGATGGGGCCTTATAAACGTATGGCCTCTGTAGATGCTATCATATCTCGTTTAACAGACAATGATATGGATGCTTTGGTGATTGAAGTAAAGGAATAAGAGCTTGAGAAGCAAGGGATATGCGGGCTTAAAAACATCCTCTGCAACGATTTTCAGCAGAGGATATTTTAGCGCAGTGTTGGTTCTTAATTATCCGATTCAATTTAATAAATCAACCAATAATTCACCTAAGTTTTGCTGCTGATGCTCTATTGTTAAGCGATTAGCCAAGATAATTGCTTTTAGTTCAGTGAGCGCATGATTGAAATCATCATTAACGACTAGGTAATTATATTCTGCGAAATGACTCATCTCATTGACCGCATCTTGCATACGTCGGTCAATTACCGCTTTGCTATCTTGCCCTCGCCCTTGTAAGCGTTGACGTAATATTTCCGTGGAAGGTGGCAGAATAAAAATAGAAATAGCATCCGGTAAGATATATCTAATTTGTTCCGCGCCTTGCCAGTCTATTTCTAAAATAACATCATTACCTTGTTTTAAACTGTCTTCTACCGACTTTTGTGATGTCCCATAGTAATTATCAAAGACTTGAGCATATTCCAAGAAAGCTTGCTGGTCGATCAGGTTTTTAAACTGTTCCACTGAGGTAAAGAAGTAATCAATACCGTTTACCTCGCCCGGGCGCTGTGCGCGAGTGGTATGTGAGACAGACACCATGAGTTTGTCGGTAATAGGAACAAGTTTCTTAATTAAACTGGTTTTTCCAGCGCCAGAGGGTGCGGAGATGATATATAGTTTGCCTTTATTCATGGTAGGATCCTTATCCTCTATTCTGTACTTGAATATCTTGTTTATTATATTGGTTTTTAGACGCGCATTTTTATACAAAGCAAGTTTAAATGCTCTCGCTTGTTATTTCCTGAAGCAATCACATGATTTTAGCATAAGTATTTTTCGGCCATGCTACCAAATCAGCAGAGACAAAAAAGCCACTTTGATATTATCGCAATAGCTTTTGTGACTGCTGTTAATCACTACTAGCAATAATCAAACAAATTAAAACATTAAGTTTTACCGTCCTGTCGTGATGTTTATTGCACGCATAAAAAGCTAAGCTACTCCAGCAAGAGAGGGCGTAACGCGCCATAACTTATTGTATTTTAACTGTAAAAAGCTGTGTCGATACCTATGCTCTTTTACCTTGCGAGCGGACACACAAATTCAGACAGCACAAGGGGGCAATAGCGCTAGCGTTGCCCTCTACCGGTAACAAGCCGGATTATCTATTTTTGGCATAAGTAAATCTTAAATTATCATTTTTTTATCGGTTAGCAAGCTGTTATTCTTTACCCAGAATTTCAATGGCCGCCCAATCTTTTCAGGCCAAGCTATGGCGCTCTAAGCCCAAGGAGTTGTTTCGTGCCCCACTTTCGCACAGCTATTCGCACCGTCCTCGCCGGCGGTCTATTACTGTTACCCTTAGCCGCCATGGCAACCAATGGTTATTTTGCTCACGGTTATGGCGCTCGCAGCAAAGCAATGGCAGGCACCGGTGCCGCGCTCCCGCAGGATGCGATCGTATCTGCGGTCAATCCAGCAGGGTTAGTGCATGTCGGGGATCGTCTCGATATCGAACTGGAACTTTTCAATCCGCGCCGCGAATACACCGTATCCGGTGAGCCGACCTTGCAGCCGGGCGCATTTCCACTCGACAGCGGTCGATTCAAAAGTAGCCAAGATTTATTTCTAGTGCCGACCATCGGCTGGAGTTACCAGCTGAGTGATCACCAGGCCATCGGTCTGGCGATGTATGGCAGCGGCGGCATGAATACCAACTTCGAACCAGCAAATAATCCAATATGCCCACCTGGCAGTGCCGGCACGGGTACTTTCTGCGCTGGCCGCACAGGTGTCGATTTGGCTCAAGGATTCCTAGTTGCAAGTTATGCGCATAGCCTGTTCAACGGTAAACTCAGTCTCGGCCTGTCACCTATCCTCGCAGTACCAAGCATTCAAAGCTAATGGTTTTGGGTCATTCGCAGCGTTTTCGGCAGATTCTCAAGCACTTTCCAATAAAGGTCGCGACTACTCAGTCGGTGGCGGCTTTCGCATCGGTGTGCTCGGCGAGCCTTTGCCGGGTCTGCGTTTGGGCGCCTCCTACAAAAGTCGCATCTGGATGAGCCGATTTAATAAATATTCTGGACTGTTCGCCGAGCAGGGTGATTTTGACATTCCCGACAGCTTCAACATTGGCATCTCATGGGATGTAACCGAGCGGATCACCACCGCCTTCGACGTCGAACACATCCGCTACAGCGCAATCAAATCAATCGGCAATAAGTTGTTGCCTAATCTGCAACAGGCGCGGCTTGGCGACAACAATGGTGCAGGCTTCGGCTGGCAAGATATGACTATCTACAAATTCGGCGCACTATGGCGCCCGAATGATGACTGGACCCTGCGTGGCGGTGTTAGTTATGGCAAACAACCGATTTCATCCTCACAAGTGCTGTTCAACATCGCCGCTCCCGGTGTTCAAGAGTGGCACATCACCGCTGGATTCAGCCGCAAACTATGGGACAACGACGAAGTCAGTTTCGCGTTCATGTACTCGCCCAGTAAAAGCGTCAAAGGCGCCAACCCGCTGAGCCCGAGTCAAGACATCGAACTGGCAATGGATCAATTCTCCTGGCAACTCGCCTGGTCGAGACAGTTCTAAAAAACGCTAAGCTATTTTTTCCACAACACTCTGAAGTAGGTATCTTATGAAAATATTGCAATCAATTACCTTGTCTTTTTCTCTGCTGAGCAGCCCTGCCTAGGCGCTGCCGTTTGAGCATGCCGGTAAGCTTTATGTATCGATCTGGAGTGAGGATATTGTTAAAGTGTTCTCAACCGATGATAAATTGCTCGATGCGTTCACCGCTCCGGGCCTAGATGGTCCACGCGCGATCGTCGCGTTTGATCTAAACGGTAACATTCTCACCGTGATTGATCAGGCAAAACTGCGCGAAGTGACCGGTGATGAAACACTGACTATTGTTCCTCAGGGCATCGCTTTCGATAATCAAGGTCATTTCACCGTCGCTTCGTTCGACAATCAGATTTTTCGCTTCGATAACGCCAGCCAGTTAATCTGGTTCGAGGATGATAACGGGGAAGAGCGTTATTCGTACAAAGCTAGCGTCGGCAACTCAAGAAGCATCGCTTTCGAACCGCTCCAGCCTATCAGAAGAACCCAGCGTTGAGCATGCTGTTGCTTTGGCAGACACTTGACTCGTTAGATAAGCTATATATCAACTCACACAACCTAACAAAGAGCGTGCAGCTATACCCACAAGCATTGATGAGGTGCTAAAAGATGAGTTTTAAACCCATTCAAAAATTGAATGTCGCTCGCACGTTAAGCTCAGGTGAGTAGCTAGCGGTAGGCGTGTTGGCTCAGAATCGGCAAGGCGTATCAAGCCCCCTGATACCTGGGATATTGTTTGGATTAAACAGCGCGGGATTGATTTATCCACGGTATTGGTTGAAAAGAAACTCACCGCCAGACACAAGCAAATAGATGACTTTCGACAGGCGCTGTCTACTGCATTAGCTAAGCTAATGTCGGAGGAGGAAGTGCACAATGACTTCAATATAGAAATGAGCCGTTTTATCCCTAAGCAAATTAAAGAAAGAACCTTAGATAACCCAGAATACTGGGCGTACGTTCAGGGTGAGGTAAATGCTATCGCGTCTGAGTTACTTCATCCTGGAACAGCAAAAAATCCATTTGATATGGGTTAGTTCTGAATATTCGAACTTCATAAAGTAGGCCGGTTTACACTAGATGAACAAGATGATTGCAAAAGGTCTACAGATGGTTACCCATAAAATAACGTTGTGTAGACCTCGAGATTATAGGCAAAGCGCTACTACCACCTCAACGGCAAATACTGAATAAAGTACAAGGGCATAACGATATTGGTTTGTTCTAGTGCAGATGAACCTTGCGTGCCGGTTAACTTAAATGTATTTGTTTTGGCTCATTGCCATGCCCGCTCGCGGGAATGAGGTATATATTATATTTCAGGAGTTTTACCATCCTTCAGCTTTGTTGCCTAGCAATAGGTAATTCAATCCAAAATCGTGAACCTTGTCCTTCAACACTTTCAAAGCCAATCGTGCCATGCATTAGCTCAACTAATTCTTTAGTTACAACCAGCCCTATTCCTGTTCCTTCAATAGCACTTCTTTCTTTTCCTAACCTATTAAATGCGGTAAAAATCTTATCTTGCTTATCTTTTGGAATACCAATACCTGTATCGCTAACCGT
>JACUUF010000236.1 GCA_014859465.1 Methyloprofundus sp. | reverse complement strand
AGGCTTTTGAAGAGCGCCCCCGCCGGCTACCGAAACGATGCCATCGCCATCATCCGTGCGAGATGGACAAGCTCGACATGAGCAGCGGGATTTTGAAGAGCGCCCCAGTCTCGGGGGTTACCTTTCCCTGGCGGGCAAGTGCTTCGAAGTCTGTCTTGAGCGGACGACTTCTTCACGAACCGATGTTTTGTCGAATAAGGCCATGAGCAGCGCGGTGCATTATCTGGAGACGATCCCATTTGATTATAATGCGCAAAGAATGACTATTCAGTTATTTTGTTCGAGGAATAAGGTAAATTGCTCACTTCACGAATTGGGTAGAGGGTGAGTAGTTACGAAATCTTACGTTAATTTGAAGGCCTTCAATACCACGCAAGATGAGATTATAGAAGGATTGACCTGGAGTTCGCTGTGTCGGTGGTCGAACTATGATTATGAACAAGTACCCCAGAAATTCAGACACGGCTTCTGGAGATGAAACAGGGCAGCGCTGTTCAGCTGCGGATGAAGTGGCACAGGCAGTTTAAACTCAGCTAAAAACGGTCTTGACCATGAGGTCAATTTTGCGCTATCAGTGACATTATTGGCATGAACTGTGATTTTCTAAATTCAACTGTCACATCGACTGTCCAGATATAGAAAGATAAAACACATTTTCTGATGTTTTCGGGTCGTAATACCAGGAGGTATTTAGATGATTAAATTTGCATTGCTTGGTTGCGGAAGAATAGCAAAACGTCATTCCGAGTTGTTGGGTAATAATCAAATCTGTAACGCAAAATTGGTTGCTGTATGTGATACAGATATTGATAAAGCAAAAAAAATTGGGGATAGTTTTGATACCCCCTATTTCACTGACATGCATGAAATGCTTAATACAGTAGATATTGACGTGGTATCAGTGCTAACAGAAAGTGGAAATCACGCCAAACATGTTGTAGAGATTGTAAAGTACAAAAAAAATATAGTTGTTGAGAAACCTATGGCACTAACCTTAGAAGATGCTGATGCAATGATACAAGCGTGCGACGAAGCTGGTATTAAGCTCTTTGTAGTTAAACAAAACAGGTTTAATGTTCCAGTAATGAAAATGAGAGAAGCACTTATTGCTGGCAGATTTGGTAAGATGGTATTAGGTACAGTGCGAGTTAGGTGGTGTCGTCCCCAATCTTATTATGATCAAGCTTCATGGAGAGGGACATGGGCCCTTGACGGAGGTGTACTTACAAATCAAGCGAGTCATCATGTTGATATGCTCGAGTGGATGATGGGTGAAGTTGAGAGTGTTCATGCAATGAGCACGACTGCATTGGCAAAAATTGAAGCAGAAGATACTGCTGTAGTGACACTGCGATTCAAAAATGGTGCTCTTGGTGTTATTGAGGCGACGACGGCAACGAGACCAAAAGATCTGGAGGGCTCACTATCAATTTTAGGTGAGGGAGGTACTGTAGAGATTGGCGGCTTCGCTGTTAACCAGATGAAAGTATGGAGTTTTGTTGAAGAAGAAGATGGCGACAATGATGTGATGCTAAATTACTCCGTTAACCCACCAAATGTATATGGCTTTGGGCACCAAGCTTATTACGAACACGTTGTGGATTCTATACTTAACAATAAGAAACATCTTGTTGACGGCTTGCAGGGTCGAAAAAGTTTAGAGTTAATTAATGCCATTTACGAGTCTATTGAAACAAAGAGAGAAGTTTTCCTTAAATTCAAGCCGAAGCATTGTCGCTTAGGTCAAAACAAATGAATCAGCCAAACACGAAAATGATTTTGATTGATGATGATGTGGTTTTTGGCAACAATGTGACTGTAATACAGCCTGTCAATCTATATGGTTGCGAGATTTGTGATGATGTATTTATAGGCCCTTTTGTTGAGATACAAAAATCGGTAAAAATAGGAAAAGGAACACGCATTCAGTCACATACTTTTGTGTGTGAGCTAGTATCTATTGGTGAAGAATGCTTCATCGGACATGGTGTTGTATTTATTAATGATTTATTCACGAAAGGTGGTCCAGCACGTGGTAATACCATGTTGTGGAAAGAAACGAAAATCGGTAACCATGTTTCAATCGGAAGTAATTCGACGATACTGCCAGTAGAGATATGTGATCATGTTGTCATTGGAGCCGGTTCTGTTGTAACTAAAAATATTAACAAACCGGGTGTTTATGTCGGCAACCCTGCAAAGAAAATGAGAGACTTGGTATCCAATGGTTAAGTTTTTAGATTTAGCAGCACAATATCAGTCTATAAAGCAAGAAATTGATTCGGCCATACGCGATGTGATTGAAAAATCCGCCTTTATCGGTGGTGAGTACGTGAGCAAATTTGAACAAGAGTTTGCGGACTATATCAATGCCTCTCATTGTGTTGGTGTGGCAAATGGTACCGATGCCATTGAAATTGCAATCGAATCTTTAAACTTGCCAAAGGGTTCAGAAATTATTGTTCCAGCAAATTCATTTATTGCTAGCTCTGAAGCGGTAACCCGCCAAGGCCATAAGGTCGTTTTTGTAGACTGTGACCCGGAATCCTATGTGATTTCTATTGAAGATATCAGAAAGCGAATAACTTTGAACACAAAAGTTATTATTGCTGTTCATCTTTATGGTCACCCTTGTGATATGGATGCGTTACAAGACATTGCAAAGCAGCATCGTCTGTATATTATAGAAGACTGCGCTCAATCGCACGGTGCAGAGTACAAAGGAAGAAAAGTCGGGTCAATAGGTGACATAGCCGCTTTCAGCTTCTACCCAGGTAAAAATCTCGGAGCCTATGGAGATGGTGGTGCGATTAGCACTAATAATGGTGAATTGGCTAAAAAATCTCGTATGATTGCTAATCATGGGCGTATTGCGAAATATGATCATGAATTTGAAGGACGCAATTCACGATTAGACGGTATACAGGCAGCGATACTTTCTGTAAAACTTAAGCATTTGCCAGAATGGACAGATAAACGGATTGCTATAGCGGACTCATACTTAACCGAGTTAAATGATATCCCTCAGATTGCCTTGCCGATTCGTCAGAAATGGGCGAAGCAGGTTTATCACTTATTTGTTATTCGCGTTGATGATCGTGATGATCTTGCAAAATATCTAGCATGTAATGGCATTCAATCCGGTGTGCATTACCCAATTTCTTTGCCGAAGCTTATGGCCTATAGCTATACAAACCAAGCTAGCGAGAACTTATACGCCAACAAGTTCGATTCCAAATTGCTTAGCCTACCAATTGGTGAGCACCTTACTCAGGAAGAGCTGAAGAAAATTGTTTCTACAGTAAAGAAGTACTTCACATCACGCGAACACAGTCCGAAGTTAAGGTGATACTATTTTCACTATAGCGAATAGCTTATTTAATAGATTCGTTCATTATACGCAGCAAGCATTTAGCTTGATTCTCGCGCGTGAAAAAATCGGCGCCCGAAAAAGAATAACTCAATTTCCCTACCTGCACCTCATCGAGCCAAGTTGAAATATCCGCCACAGTCTCTGCATTAAAACCGCTATGCGTCTTGTTCATCAATTCTTCAATTTCTGTACCAGCTCCCTTTAGCATCAGAACTGGTTTACGAGCAGCCAGATAATCATAAAACTTAACAGGTAGTTGCCCAACAAATGTACGCGAAATAGGTAAAACAGCCACATCGGCCTGCAATAATGCTTCAACTATATGCTCGTGTGAAACTTGGTCATTGATCCGGCAAATAGACTGCAAAGTTTCTGCATTGACAAGGCTTTGAACAAGAGGAGCAGATGCGCCATAGTAGCTAAATGTAACATCATCACGACCTTGAAGACCACGCAGCAGTAGTTGCAAAGCTTCTCGCTGAAAGGGATAAACTGTACCAGCAAGAATTAGATGTATGACTGAAGCATGTTGGCTGGGCTGTGAAGATGGCACGGGAACCGAGCGACCATAAGCTCCTGGTTCAAAACCATTATATACAACAGCATATTGCCGCCTATTACCATGAATTTTCTGTAGCAACTGCTTTAACCCTAACGACACTGCGACAATTAACAGTGCCGGCTTCATTAACCAGCGCTCAAATTCGAATGACAGAGATGAGTATTTTGAAGCATTATGCTCGCTACCATTCCACGGATCACGGTACTCCGCCACCCACTGAAGCTTATATGCACTATGAATTATCCGCCCAGTCATGTGGGGATACTTTGGACCAAATGTTGTATAGACTAAATCGAAAGATTTCGTACGTAGCAGTTTGCGAACTAATAATAAAACGCGAAAAACCCAAAGGAATCCTTTTGCGGAGGGTTTAAAGCCACCATCTCCAAATTCATCTTTCCTACCCCAAGGAGTAATTCGATGAATTGTAAGATGTGGCGTATTCTTCATGTATTTAAGCAATGAATCATCGTCCCGATTACGCGTCTGTTCAGCACAGATTACCGTAACCTCTGCACCAGCCTCTGCCAAGTAACGCGCCTGAAACATGGCGCGCTGAGCAGAAACAATATTAACTGGCGGGAAAGCGTATGCAATATAAAGTATCTTCATAAATAATTAAACCAATAAAAAAATACTCACTTATGACTAAAATCCGCGGAACTACGTTCATGGCGTCGTGCAACAAAACACAAGTATCCCTCTGTAATACGCGGTGATGTGCCATTTTCTAAAGGGCAACTTGCTCATGCTGATGTTCTATTTATGCGAGACCCGAGACTTTTTTATGAATCCGGCAGACTTCGTCTACAAGACATGCTAAAAGCTGCATTCCTTTCAATAAATTATGGCCTTATCGACAATGCTGCTGCGATACTTAGCGAGCCAGACGTTTGCTCATACTTAAAAAACAACTACTCCATTGACCTGGATTCAGAATTATCTATCGTTTCACGCCACGCTGCTCGTCGTGATCGTCGTGATCGTCGTAATCAATTTAAATCTATTGTTAGAGACTTCGCACATTTAATGCAAAATCTAGTCATCGTAAAATGAGCGTTTATTCTTTATCGCAAAGGATAGTATTTGTAGCAATAGAATTCTCTCGCAAATGCTGTGGATTGATCGTTCCCACAATCACACTACTGACCCCCGGCTGACTGAGCACCGCCT
>JACUUF010000235.1 GCA_014859465.1 Methyloprofundus sp. | reverse complement strand
ACAGTTACATAGCTTGCTATGCGCCTGTTTTCGCGCCTTGCTACCGAATAAAATAGCATTGCCATAAAAGCCGAAAACATGACCGCGCGAAGTATATAACGATGAGAGCAGGAGCTTGGGAACGAGGCGTATTTGTTTCACACGGCTCATGGTGATCAAGAGTCGTGACTGACTAAGCTAGTAACCTAAAAAGAGCAGTTGACATGTGTTGTAGACCGTTCGTGCTGAGCCAAGTCGAAGCATGAAGGGTCTACAACACTTTCACCGTCTTGGTGGAGCCTCAAACTACCGTTCACCCTTCGACGGGGCTCTCCTGAGCGCAGCCGAAGGGCTCAGGGCGAACGGTAGTTTGAGGCTCTCAACTGCTCTTTTTAGGATTAAGGATCCAACGGCTGTATCACTAAGACATCAAGGAGTTTATTTAATGCCCACGTATCAAGCGATCACCAAATCCGATTTTGAACACCTGAAATGGAAACGGTTTGATAGTTATCAATTTACAGCACTGGATGCAGTGGCTCCGATCGTTGTACAGGAGCTTGCTAAAGCCTGTATGAGTATACCGATTACCTTTATTAAACAAGATGATCAGTTTGTGACGGCTGCGTTACTGGGGCTAAAACCAGGACAGAACCTTTTTGTTAGCCAAGAAGGGCAATGGATTGGGTCTTACACACCCGCTGCGTATCGTGGTTATCCCTTCGCTTTAGCTCAAGCTGATAATGATCAGTTAGTGCTGTGTGTGGATAGGGACAGTGGCTTAGTGGGTGAATATTTTGAAGAATCCTTCTTTAATGCTGAAGGGCAGCCGGCTCAATCGGTAAAAGATATCTTGGATTTCTTACAGCAAGTCAGGACTAACCGATTATTGACACTGCGTTTATGTGCTGCGTTAGATGCTGAAGGGTTGATTCAACCTTGGCCTATTAAAGTGAGGGGTAAGGATGATCAAGAGCAAACCATTGAAGGGCTCTACCGTGTTGATGAGGCCAAATTCAATGCACTAGATGCTGATGCGTTACATCGTGTTCATCAGTCTGGAGCACTGCCTGTGGTGTATTGTCAATTGTTATCGATGCAGCATATCCAAACCTTAGGAAAGCTGGCTGAAGCGCATGCTCAGTTACAGCCAACGGAAGAAGTAGATATCGACAGGCTATTCGGTGAGCAAGACGATACCTTGAAATTCAACTTCTAAACCCAACCGAATAGCGGGGTCAGGCTTTACATTTGACATTGTCTTGCCTCGTTCCCAAGCTGGAGCCTGGAAACGAGGCGGAAGATCAAGATTCGTAAGAATATTCAACAGAAAAGTCGAGATATGTCTTTAAAAAGCAGTGAGTTTTCTTTTTTCAATGTGCGATTATCCGGGGGGGAGGATGACCGCTTTCATGATCAAACGGAACAGGTTTCACGTTATGTCGATTCTAGGGCGCTTTCTTTTGAAGAATCCAATTCCTCCGATGAGACTCAGCAATTTAACGGAAGCAGTTTGATTTCGGCTTTACTTGAAGAAACAGAGGGGTTGACAATAAGCTCTTTCGTTAATCAAGCGCTCTCAACCCGGCTTGATAATCAAATGAAGATAGGATTTGACTCTTCTTTGGCGTTGTCTGCAACGCTAATAAACGCCTTGCCGCAATTAAGTGATGCATACAGTTTACTGGCTTTGATGAGCGTGGTTAGCGATATTCGTGATCGCCTCACCTCAAATGAGCCTGTGTTTGCTGATATCTTCGATAATTACGATACCGTCATCTATGTTTCCGCCTTTGCGACCGAGTTTGCTCAAGAATCTCTTGATGAGCTGTTCGTTTTTAATGATACTAGCTTAAGCAATAGTCTTGAATTTGCAACCCTTCAGAATTTTTCATTAGGGGATGCGGTGGTCTTTGACGGCAACGGTAGTTTCCTGTTTAGTGAAAGTCAGGATGGGGTAGAGGTTATTTATGGGGATACCGTTGATGTGAGTTTTGGGTGGGTGCTGAACATGCCCGGTATCTCTGTCGATGAGTTGAATGTGGTTCGTGAGCCGGGTTATGGTTTTTTGGATTTTACTGGCGTAGTCGCGTCAAGCGTCTTTAATTCTGCTGCTATCGATCTATTCATTTAATTATACTTGAGCTAACATACTAGGCTGTTCACTATTTAGTACCGTTTCGGAGGAATTCATGTCAAATTATAAGCCGCTATCCTATCAGGACTTTTCAAAACGATACTGGAAGCGTTTCTCTAATTATAATCATGCCTCCGCGTATGCTTATGTGACTGTTACAGCACCTGAGGCCGTACAACTAGCGGCAGAATTGCCCTTGTATTTTTTAAACACTACCAAGGGGGTGGAGTTCATTGCGTTAACAGGTTTAAAGCCTGCTCAGTGTGCTCTGATTGATAAAAACGGCCAGTGGAGAACGCGCACGGTACCCGGTCTTTTTCGAATAGCCCCCTTTCGGCTTTTACCTATGAATGGCAGTCAACCGGACCAAAAAGTGCTTGGCGTTGACCTTGATAGTGAATTAATAACCGAGTCTACCGATTTGCCGTTACCGCCTGACCATGAGTATTTTTTTAAGCCCGGTACTAAACAGCCGAGTGAGGCCGTTCAACAAGTCATCAGTTTTTTACAAATTTTGGAAAAGCATAACGCTAAGACGCAGCGCGCAGTTCAAATGTTGTTTGATATGAAGCTTCTCGAGCGAGTTTCACATGAGCGACTGGCGGAGATTCCGGGGCTTATGTCTGTGAATGAAAAACGTTTCAATGAGTTAGACGATGACTCATTTATTAAGTTACGCCAATGTGGTGCATTAGCAATCGCTTACATCCACTTGATATCCATGAATCAGCTGTCTCGTTTGATCGAATGGGCGGATGATCAGGTGTCTTCAGTTCCCGAAATAATGGATATTGATGCTTTGTTTAAAGGCATGAATGATGACTTGATAAGGTTTTGATCAAGTAAGGATATGATTAATAGATGGTATCTATGGCCATAAGTAGTTTTCCCCGCGGTTTGGACTCGCCGCTAAACGTACAGAGAGTGGTGAATCCAACTCTCGATCCTTATGACCCGTATTATGTAGTTGAGCCTGGTGGCTCCTTTGATGGGGTTGTTAATGTTACTAATAGCCAATATCAAGGTAGCGGTGTTCTTTTAGAGACCGGCGTGCATATACTCACTGCGGCTCATGTCGTTGATTTGCTCGATCCTTTTACTCAAGTACATTTCGACCTAGGCTCTGGTCGTTCATCTTATTCAGTAAGTGAAATTCATTTGCATCCTCAATGGAATAACGGTTGGGGGTATGATTTAGCTATTTTAGAATTGGAGCATATGGCTCCCGTGCCTGGTTATCCCGTTTACAACGGGCCAACAGAGCTAGAGCAGCCTTTTACTTTGGTTGGATATGGGGTAACTGGGACTGGATTTGATGGGCATATCATTAATGACTCTCAGGTTGGGCTGATAAAGCGCTGGGGTTTGAACCAGTATGATGCACTAGATAGTGATTTTATAAGCTATTCGTTCGGCGATGCCCCTGAGGGTTCTTTGTTGTTTTATGATTTTGATGATGGAAGTTATCAGAACGATACCTTAGGCCGGCTCTTAGGTAGATATGACATTGGCTTTGGAAAAGAAGAGGTGATCTCTTCGCCTGGCGATAGTGGGGGGCCTATATTTTTAGAGGTGGATGGTCAATATCAGGTTGCCGGTATTGTACGTGGCGGCTCCGATCTCGGCGGGGCTGGTATCTCAGGCGTTATTGATAGTTCATTTGGAGAGGTTGCAGACGATACGCGGGTTGCATTCTTTCATGACTGGATTTCAACAGTCGCCGGTCTGCCAGTTAATTCCAACCCTATCGAGTCCGAGCATAGATTGCTGGTGACACAAATTTTAGAGCAGAATGAAATCATACTGAGTATCGAAAATAAAGAACACCTCATCGAGCAGGTGGGGCTGCTGATCGGGCAGGGGCATGATTCTAGTTTGGCTATATCCGCCAAAATAATGCACAGCGTACCGCAGCTGAGAGAAACCTATTCTAATTTGGCAAGTTTAACTTTAGAAATCCATGCGTTGCGCGAGGTACAAGCATCTATAGATCTTTTTCAGTTCAACACAAATATCAATCAAGCGCTTTCTGATGTGCCTTCTATAGATTTATACAAAGCAACCACCGATGCTGGCGATAGTGAGTTATCACCGACTTCAACGAGTTTGCCGCTCTTTGATAGCATTTTGAGGGGCGGTGATGATGGTGTCGATGGCGCTAATGTTATTGATACGCTGGTTTCGATAGAACATAAAGAGTTTCTTAATGCGCGTACCGATTTAGTCTTTGAAGATCCTGAAAGTGCAGGTGCTATTCGTCAGGCATGCTGCACGGGATTAAGGCGGTTGCCCGATTTCGATGCTTTAGAGGGGGGGAGAGATTTTTTTGATAGTGGCACGGGCAGGGTAGCGATGTCGCGGCAGTTCATTCAGAGTAATAAGTTTCAGCAAAACTATGGTAACGCTGTAACGGACGATGCATTTGGTTTGTTACTCGACAATAACATTTTGGGATCTGATCCAGAACAGGGGGATTTGGGTTATTGGTTAAATAAACTTGCAATAGGTCGTAGCCATGCTGAAGCTGAAATATTGCCTAGTTTCTCTGAGAGCCAAGAAACCCAGTTGGATGTTATTGGATGTATCGTTAACGGTTTTGAATGCTAGCTTGGAATAGGGGGATGGCGGGGTTTAGGCGAAAAAAATTAGAGGACTTTCGCATCTTGGATTCAACAAAACCGAGATATGACTCCAAAGATAAGAGGATTGCTGACACAATTAGAAAAATCAGTCGCGTAGCAAGTAGCCCAGGGTTGCCGCATTTAACTTTTTATTTGTTGTTAAATCAATGTGTTACAAGTTGTTGAGCCATTTTAAGATGTTTTTAACGTTTGTACCTTGTTGATTATAAAAAGATTTTATTTTAATGCGCTTGCCCCTGGGTTAGTTGAAGGAATGAATATCGGAATTTAACAATTTGTTTTACAATGGAGCCTTTGCAAGCGAGAGGTTTGTACGGGGGCAAAGGCCTTACGTCAAAATTTTACCTGATTAGCAAGATGCTTCAGCTTGCCGGAGCCAAGTGCCCGAGCGGGC
>JACUUF010000234.1 GCA_014859465.1 Methyloprofundus sp. | reverse complement strand
AATTGAATTTTGTTTTTTGTCTGTCTTAACGTCTTCCATTTACTTCCCATCACCATGCCTGGTGGCCGTTTATTTTTAAATTGCGAGTATTTTACACCATTGCGCACCAGGCCTGGTTTTGTCGTAGAATATCTAAAAAGGCGATGGACATGCTAACCATTCAGATAGACAACCCCGAAATTGATCAGGATTTAAAACGCGCTTATGGTGAAGATAGTGCGAATGTAAGCCAACTTTTTGCCGCTTGAATTCAGGCCGAGTTTCTACTCGAAAAACGCATTAAGTCTGATATCGCACAATCACTTACTGAGATTGAAAAAGGTCAGATTTTCAGCTTGCAAGAAGTGATACGCGAAGCACGCTCAAAATATGACTGAGCTTAACATTGTTTTTTTTCGGAACGGGCAAAAAATAGATTGCTCGACATTTTCGATTACCTTCATCAGCAAACCTTGTCTAAAGAATTTGCGCTTAACTATATCAATAAGTTTGAACGTTTTTTAAAGCAAGTGCTTATCCAGTTTCCAGAGGCCGGAACACCTATGACACAGTATGGAAAAGGGATTCGCAGAATTGTTTATCAGCTAACTCACTGTCATCCAAAATTGGCGCGGGCGCGCGAAGGTCTGGTTCAGGAGCGCGAACCTGGAAAGCCAGTCAGGCCCTAACGCCTGTTTCTTCAGTTTGCAGACGGGTAATATGGGTTCGTTGAATCAGGGACTGCTCACCACCTTGCGCACTACCCTGACCCAGCATTTGCACGATCAAGCCATCAAGGCCGTTCAGTGGCCCGGCCAGGTCAATTTGTACCCTCCTCATGCGCGGCAGCACCAGCGCATCGGCAATGATCTGAGCTGGTTTGGTCAAAATGCCGGGGGTACTATCCGGGCGCGACAATTCGATCGCATCAGGCACAAATTCTATAGCCTGTCCCAATGCCATAATCTGGGGAGTCATTTTCAATGCAAGACGGCCCTGCCATGGTTTAGGTCCCCGGCAGGAACCGAGCACATAGCCACCAGTAGTGGCAGTCAATCCATGCCAACAGACAGTTGGTCACCATCAGTCACAACCACCAAATCGGATAATTCAACCCGGTTGCACGGGTCGTTGCTAATTGTGCCCTGGCCATTCTCATCAAGTTCAAAAACGCGACTGATCGCGGTCTCAAGATGAGCGGTTTCAGCCAGCAAAGGGATTTCAACTTCGCCCGCAGACAGCGCGTTCGAACCGTACAAGACGAAAAGCAGCCATCCAATCTGTTTCATTCGATGCTCCAATGGTTAAAAGCGTGATGATTTAGGGAGCAGGTCCCGATCGATCATGATATTCGGCTGTTATTATGACGCTCTTTTTAGACAGGTGTCATGTAGTCCAGCATTCGAGCACATCAAGGCTGATTGCCCTCTCAGAGTAGTGGTCACTCATCAAATTTGAAATCGAAATAGCAAGAATAACTAACAAAAGCATCCCCTAAATATAATTTTTATGTGATGTTTAGCTAGAAATATAAAGAATTACATAGAGATTACTATATTCTTCTCAAGGATGATGATTTCCGATATCCGCAATGTTTACTGAGTCCGTTATTACTGGCCTGCGATCAGACTTCTTAAAACCGGCAACCTGTAGTAAAAGCCCGCTGACCGCGAGTTGAACACCGTAAATTAGCCCTACCCTGATTATTGAGTATAACTTGTTGATATAAAAGTTAAAATTTACAAAAAAACCCTTGTTCTAAAGATAATGTTTGTAATTCAGCAACTTAGCCATTAACATGCCTTAGTTGGTAAATTGTTTTCAGCATTTGGCGAACCAGCTCTCCGCTTTCTCCGATTTGTTTTTTTACCAACAGGTTTGACCACATCTTGCTCTTCGAGCCCTCTGTTGTCCCCCTAAATTCTAAAGCTTTTTTTTAACGCGGTTTCAACTGCGTTTCAGCCGCCATTGGCATGCCTGGCTTTTGTCATGTCATGGCTGCTTTTTGCTCTTTTTTGTCAATGGAGAAAAACTTAAAGTGCTGAAGTATGCGATTTTATCGGTTTCATTAATCACGGTGATGGCGGGTGCCATGATTGCGCCTGCCGTTGCCTCAATAGCCGCGGCTTTTCCTGAAGCCACTGCGCTGCAAATAAACGTCCTCACCTCATTACATGCAGGCATGGTGGTGCCGTTTTCTTTTATATCCGGGTATTTAGTCAGAAAATATTCAAAAAAGAATATTCTGATTGTCTCACTTATCCTTTATCTAATAGCTGGTTTGGGTGGCGCAGTATCACCCGATATCTGGTTTATGCTGGCAACACGCGCCTTGTTAGGTATTTCGGTGGGTTTAATGATCCCAATTTCACTGACATTAATATCAGATAATTATCATGGTGAAGAACGCACCCAGACACTGGGTTTGCAAAGTGCTGCAACCAATTTAGGTGGGATCATCGCTATTTTAGTATCCGGTACTTTAGCCATGTATGGCTGGGAATATTCTTTCATGGCCTATGGCATGGCAGCGCCGATTTTGTTGCTGGTGTTACTCATTTTGCCAAATATCAAACCCGAGCCTTACGTTAAAGACTCAGCCAATAATCGTTTTGAACCCAGGATATTTTTACTGGCAATTTACATGATACTGACCTTTGTGGTGTTTTTCGGCATACCGTCCAATATGGCACTATTTCTCAAAGAGTTGGATGTTACCAATACGGTTCTAAACGGAATAATTATTGCGACTTGCTCGGTGGGTGGTTTCCTGGGGGGGCTGTCACTGGCCTATTTCCGCAAGAAATTCAAAACCTTCTTCGTTCCGCTGCAAGTCACCTTTATGGCGATTGGCTTTTCGCTAATCGTGTTCTATGACCAGTCACTTTATGCAATGGGATTGGGGGTGTTGATCTTAGGTTTTGGTTACGGCAGTACCGTACCGGTAATCTTCGATAGTGCCAGCAAAATCACCACGGGTAATGCCGCGGCCATGGCTACCGCATTGCTGGTCAGCAGTATTTACTTGGGCCAATTTATTTCGCCAGTTTTACTGGGCACTGTTTCACGTACGTTCGGTGATGGTAGTGTGCACTTCTCCTACCTGATGATGGCGCTGGCGCTGATTTTTGTTGCCGTAATGCTGATGATTAACAAATTTATGCACATTACCGGCATCAATCGCTGGCTGTCACGTAACAGCTCCAAGCGTTTGTTTGCTGAGATCAGTACCCAGCAAAGTGATTTACAAAATTCAGTCCGTGAGCTTAACCAGCGAATTGATCAACTGCAGTTCAGCGAGAATCAGCAATCTATCGAAAAACTCACCACGCTGGTCGAGCAGTTACATCAGAAAATTGAACTGCAACACCGCAATCAGCAAATGCAAAATTAATTCGGATATCGAGGTGATTATGAATAATAAAGTTATCGCTTGCCTGGATGGCTCTTCAATGGTCGCATCGGTTGCTGATGCCGGCGCCTGGGTCAGCAAAACATTGTCAGCCCCGCTGACACTAGTCCATGTGCTGGACCATGAAGCACAAGCACACGATCAGGCAGCTAAAAATGCTGAAACCACTCCGCATCAAACCAGTCGGATGCTGGCAAAGCTTGCCAGTATTAAAGATCAGCAAAAACTGCTGAGCCGTGAACGTGGCCAGTTAGTGCTCGATTTTGCCCATGATCAGATTCAACAAAACCACCAGATTGAGGCGCAAAAACGTTTGATTGAGGGTGAGTTGGTGGATGTACTTGGCGATCTTAGTGAAGAAACTAGGGTATTGATTGTCGGTAAACGCGGTGAATCGGCTGCTTATGAAGATTTGGGCGGCCATTTAACCAAACTTATCCGAGCCAGTCATCGGCCAACCATGGTGGTCACCGAACCTTTCACACCGCCGACCAAGGTCTTACTGGCTTTTGATGGTAGCGAAACCATGATCAAAGCCATTAATACGGTTGCTAACAGCCAGCTGTTCAAAAATCTGGAATGTCATGTAGTCATGGTTGGCGCTGAAACAGATGAGCACAAAGAGCAACTCAACTGGGCAGAAAATACGCTGACAGAAAACGGGCTTGAAACCCAGGTGCAATTATTGGTCGAAACGGATCTGGAAAAAACCCTCAATCAATACGCCCAAAAAGTCGGTATTAATATGATGGTCATGGGCGCATATAGTCATACCCGGTTACGGCAAATAATGATGGGCAGCCATACTGCGACATTGCTTAGAGAAACTGATATCACCTTGTTGATCTTACGATAAACCGCTTTTCTTACCAACGCAGCTGAAATAGTGTTGAAATTCAGTTTCAACCATTCAGCTATTTTTTTGCCTTAACGTTGCTAAACCAACAATTTACGATCGGTTTTTCGCTATCCCGGCACAGTCGCATTAGAATGTAACTACCTGCTAATACTAAAAGAGAGAATTTATGACCGAAACAAATCAACCCAACACACTGTTCATCGAAGTGACAGGCGCCGGTTTAGCGGAAGTGGATGGCTTATATATTCCATCAGAAGCACCACCGCAAAAATCAGAATCCGGCACCTTATCCAGTCAAGGTTATTGGAATGGCAAAATGGCCTGGGATCGCGCTGATGGCAAAGCCGAAAGAAGCCCGGCAATTTCGTACTCAAACAGCTATAAAGCCTGGCGTATTTCCCGTCTTGATGGGCATCTTGCCTACGAAATCACCTGCGATGATGAATTGCCACCAACTGATCGCGAGTGGAATGTTTACAAAATGGGTGTCGCGCCGGCACCAAAAGTCGACATTCATTACGTTGATCCGAGACAACCCTGTCCCGAACCCAATGTGGTATTTGTGTTGGGCGGCCCCGGCGCCGGCAAAGGCACCATGTGTGAACTGGCAGAAATCCAACTGGAGTGGACCCATCTATCAACTGGCGACCTGTTGCGTGCTGAACAACAAGCTGGCGGCCCGACCACTGAAATTATCAAAGAATACATCGCTGCCGGTAAGCTGGTACCCAATGAAATTGTCGTACGACTGCTGAAAGATGCCATGGAACACACTACCCGCAGCACCGGTAAACGCAACTTTCTGATCGATAGGTTAAATCTAACCGGATCGAAATTCTTAGCGTTTACCGTGAAAACAATCCTTAAAGCACGTCCTTACCCCATCACCAGGCCTGGTAGTTTTGGTAGAGGATAAACACACTCATTAA